>JAXDKF010000085.1:0-8238 GCA_034667265.1 Fimbriimonadaceae bacterium | reverse complement strand
AGGAAGTGGACTACGTGGGCGCCGGCGAGATCGTAATGCTCTCCGGCTTGGACGGCGTTCTGATTTCGGACACCATCGCGTTCGCGGGAAGCGCGAAGCCGCTACCGGCCATCAAGGTCGAGCCAAGCACCCTCACGATGAGCTTCTTCGCCAACAACTCGCCGCTCTCCGGCAAGGACGGCGGCAAGTACCTGACCATTCACAAGATCCGTGAACGGGTGGCCAAAGAAGAGGCGGTCAGCGTGTCGGTGAAGATCGATCCGGATTCGCCGGCGGACATTGTGAAGGTGCAGGCGAGGGGCGAGCTTCAGCTCGCGATCCTTATCGAAACGATGCGCCGCGAGGGCTATGAAATGCAAATTTCACGGCCTCAAGTTATCTATAAGCGCATCGATGGCGAAGTCCAGGAGCCGTACGAGATTGCTTCGCTCGAGCTGCCGGAGGAATCCGTGGGCCTCGTTATGGAGGACATGAGCCGCCGCAAGGGCGAGCTGCTCAACATGAGCACGGACGGGGGCGTCAGCCGGCTGGAGTACAGCATCCCCACCCGCGGACTCATCGGCTTCCGATCTAATTTCTTGACCCTGACTCGGGGTTTGGGTCTGTTCGGCTCCTTGTTCGACGGATACAAGCCGTACACCGGGCAGGTGGAGACGCGGGAGCAGGGATCGCTGATCTCGAAGGATGCGGGCAAGCTGACTCGCTACGCCTATGAGGACGTTATGGAGCGAGGGACGCTCTTCTACCCCGTGGGCACCGAGGTGTACGGCGGCATGATCGTCGGCGCGTGCAGCCGGGACGAGGACATGATCGTCAACGCGACCAAGGAGAAGCACGCCACCAACATCCGGTCGGCCACTGCCGAACAGACCGCCGCGTTGGACACGCATAAGGAATTCTCGCTGGAACAGGCGCTGAGCTGGCTGCGCGATGATGAGCTTCTCGAGGTCACGCCGAAGCAATTGCGGTTCCGGAAGAAGGTGCTCGACCACTCTGAGCGCCGTGTTTCGGAGCGCCGCAGCGAAGTCCTGGTGTAGCCCTTCCCCTCGCTGCTTACCGGATTCTCACGCGGAGGCGCGGAGCACGCGGAGGTCTCTCACTCGAGATGAAAAAGAATAAAGAGGAGGGACGGCCGCCCCTCCCCAAGGTTACGGCTTGGCCGGTGGCGCGTCGGTCGGCTTCTGCTCGGTCGTCTTATCGCCCGGCGTGGGCTTCTTGACTTCTGTTGTCGGCTTCTTGACCTCTGGAGACGTTTTCTCGACAGGCTTCTTGGCTGCTCCAGCTTTTGGCGGGGGAGGAGTTGTGGTCGTGCCCGTGCCGGTCTCTTCTTGGTTGTCCGCCGTGACGGTGCCCTGCAGGTCTTGAGCGCTCCAGTCGTCGTTGCCCTCTTCGGTTGAGAACGTGAACGAGCGCGCCAACAGGTCATCCCCTTGGGAGTTCTTCATGCGCACGTCGGGTTTTTTCTCGGCGCTTTCCAGGAGCACACTGTTGGCCTCGCCGTCGTAGCGAGCACGGGTTGCCCAAACCTTACGCCAGCGAGTGCCAGCCAGCTGTTGCGTCGCCTGGGGGCTGCCGCTGACCACGGCGTGGCGGTTGCCCTTGCTGTACCAATACTCAACCGTAGAGCCCAAAATGACCGTTGGATACGTTCGAGTCGTTTTGCCGGACCGGACCTCGTCGTCTAAAGCTTTTTCATCGGACGATTGCGAAGGCGCGGGGGCGTTGGCCACCATGTGCTCAGGCAGGTTGGGCCGGAACGGCGGGATCTCGCCGGTGTCCACCTTGAGCTCTCTTTCCATGGAGTCCTTGGGTTTGATCAGCATGCGCACGTTGCCGGTGAGCAGGGCACGCTTTTCTTTGCGATACACCACGACCTTGTCGCAAGCCATGTTGGCTTTCTTGGAGAAGTAGAGGCATTCGCCGGTCGCGGTAATAACGTCGGTTTTGGTGTTGCGCTCGATGGTCTTGGCCTGCACGACCACGTCGCCATCGGTGGCCCGCGCGTTCTCCCACACTTCCATGCCCTTTTTCGAGAAAGCGCCCCCGGTTGATTGGAAGGTCCACTTGGTGGGCGGCTCGCCCGTATCTTGCCGCATATCCGCCTTACCGACCCAGGTGCTTGCCCCGACTGTGCCGCCGCCCGTGTTCAGGTTGTACATGAAGTTGCTGGCCGCGATCCGGCCGCCGAAGAACCGGCCGCGAATCTCTTTGGGCACGACCATGGTGCCGGCGCGTTGATCCAGCGTGAAGGAAGGTACGCGCAGATTGAAATCTTTGTTCGAGACGTTGGCGCCCGAAGTGACGGCAAGGCGCAGGTTGGATGAATCCCAAGTGGCTTCGTCCGCCGTGAAATCGATCTTGCCCTGGTCGGAATAGATCACTCCGTCGTAGACTTTTGATAAATCGAAGGTGGTCTTGTCGCTGCGCATGGAGAGCTCGCCCACGTGCGCCTTTCCGATGAGCTGATCCCTGCGGTAGTGCACCATGTCCACGTCTTTCAGGCTGGCCAAGGTGGTCGGCTGGGCACGGCTGGCAAACCGGGAGAAGGGATCGACGCCCATCAACCGGCGAGCGTAGCCAAGCGCGAGAGTCACGCCAACAAGGGCGATGACCACAACGGCGCCGTTTCGAACAAGTCTTTGTCTATCCATGCAGGACTGCATCTGGCACCCGAATTACCTGGTCGGGCGCGCCCAACGTTACCGACTGTGACGTAGCAGTTTTCGATCCGTTCTGGTACGTCACCGTATAAGAGCCGGGGGCGATCCAAAAACCGTAGGCCCCGTTTGATCCAACGTTAAAGATCCGCACCGCGTGTCCGGTTCCGTCCTTTAGCGTCACGATTGTGCCCGAAGCCTCGCTCAGCGGCAACACGCGCCCGATGATATTGGAAGGCAGCGGCGGTGGGTCCGTGTCGCTCAGCGGCGTGAGGACGACGTCCGACACTGTCACTACTCCACTATTGGCAACTGCCGGCGAAGTACTGAACTGGGTATTGAAAAAGCCGGTAGCCACCGCAGACCCCGCGATGCCCCAGAACGCAGTTTGCGTCGCAGACGAGTAAGCGACGTTGGTCAGCGAGAAGATGCCAGTCGAGTCGGTGGTGGCGGTTCTTCCTGCGAAGCTCACCTTTGCTCCCGCGATTGGCTGAAGATCGGTGGAGGCGATCACCCTGCCTGTGACGGTGACCTTCTCCGGCCCAACCCACACATCTCCCGCGTCGACGGTGCCGCTTACCGCTGGAATGGTGAACGACCATACACCGAAAGTCGCGTTGTGCGTATCCACTAGCAGCGTCGTCGAGCCGTTCTTGGCGGTCACCGTGAAGGAGCCGTCGGCCGGAGACGTGCTGCTCGTGTTGTTGCCTACCTGGACGGTGGCTGCTGGACTTAGAGGACCACCCGTGACCACGTTCAGCACGCGCCCGACAACTGCGCCGTTGCCGCCGGACCCCGTTGGGCCTCCACCGCCTCCTCCTCCACATCCGGAAAGAGCGACGCAGACGATTGCCAGAAGAATGAGTAGCCGCTTCATCTCGCACCCTTCGGGATGTAGACCGTGATGTCCCTTGTGCTCCCGGTCGCGACGAATGTGTACACGGTGGGCGGCATGCCCACCTTGGAGTAACTGGCAGTCTTGTCGATGACCGTGCAGTAGGGAATGAAGCCTTGAGTTAGGAGCAGCCTCAGCGAGTAGCGCTGCCCCGCGGTCAAGCCCTCAAGATGCAGCTTGTAGTACTGCTCGTTGCCGAGGAGGCGGATGTCGCGATACATCGGCTCGATGCCTTGCACGATGACCTGCAGACCTCCCATGCTCGGCGGGATGCCGCTGTCCTCTTTGTCAAATCGGTAGCCGGAGGTCGCGCTTGCGCCGAAGATGGCCTTGGAGCTCTGCGTAGAAGAGATCAGCTGCGCTTCCATCCTCCATCCGGTCGAGGTGGGGGTCGTGGGGACGGAGGTCGCAGTGAAGCTTCCGCTCGGGGGCATGAAGAGAATCGTGACGCCTTCTGGATCGAGCACGCGCACGTAATAGGCCTGGCCGGGTTGGAAGGTGTTGTCAGTCACCGCAGCGAAGCTGCCCGTCTCTGGCGCGCCGCTAGCCGCGTCGTTCGGGCCGGGCACGAACTTGAAGTAGTCCGTACCGATGTCGACTCCGAGCGCCTCCGACCACGCCTTCGGAAACTCCGTGGTGTGGACGACCTGCACGCGGCCCGTTGTCACTGCGTTCATCTTGGGAACCGAGATCAAGTTCCACCCGGGCTTGAGGGCAACGCTCATTGCCATGCCTGGATGCACTCTCCCGACGACGTTAATCGCGCTTGAGGCCTGCATGCGGACGAAGTAGCCGTGGCCAATCTTGAAAGGCTCGATCTCAGGGAAGAGGTCGTACGAAGCGCGGCTGGGGTTGTAGCGTGCGACAAGCGTGGAATTCGTAAACGTGCCGAGAGCTTGAGGCTCGTGGTCGATGTAGGGCTGCAGCGGAAATCCAAGAGCGGAAAGGCCCTTCGGAACGGTAGGTGTGAACGTTGCCTCCCCTCCGATCCGAAGATCGACTGCTAGCGAGCCGGGACCTTTATTGACTCGCCGGGTGTAGAGCACCGTGTCCACCGTGCCGTTGGTTTGCAGGACCTGCACCACCACCGACGTAAGGTTCAGAAACGACGCGTTGGTAACGTTGACGCCAAACGCGCCGTTGGTCACGGGCGCATCGGCCAGGACTGTGCTGCCTACGGTCGCCTTGACGTGCAGAGTGCCGGGCGCTCCGATGACCGTGCCGTAGAAGGTGTTCTCTTTCGGAGTCGTTGCCGTCGCAACCGCGCCGGCGGGCAGATAGACCCGCTCGAGTTGATCCCCAACCGGAATGTCAACGATGGCTCGATAAGGCTTGCCTGCGTTCAGGTTCGGCAGATTCGGCACGACGGCACTATAAGCGCCGGCGATGTCCATGCGATCCTCCTGCGCGCTCGGGAACACGCGATTCGGGTTAGAGTTGCCTTCCCAGAAGATCGGATACGAGGTGCCGCTCAGGAGGATCTCGTTATTTGCGCCTGTGGTCTTGAAGTAGTGCGTCTCAACCAGGAACACGCCGAAGTCCGAACCGGAGAGCCCGCTCGTGATCGGTGTGGGCTCCAGGAGGATCTTGCTGCCCCGTGTGGTGTAAGCGTGCAGGATGTACTGGCGCTTCGCCCACTCTGCCAGCGTAAAGCCCTCCACCGTGGAATTCGGCACGCCGGAGATCTGATCCAGCGCGGCTTGTCCGGCCTGAAGGATGGCGGTCGGATTCGCTGCTATCGATGGCTGGGCGTAGAAGCGCTCATTCAGACGTGCGATGAAACTGGGATATTGCGCGAGCACCTTTTGCCAGGCCGAGCCGCCCATCCGATACTTCAGGAGATAGGGGCCGCCCACACTTCCGCCCGTTGGAAGCGGGACGTTCAAGAGGTTCGGAGCAATGAACGTGGGTCCTTCCAGCGCGGGCTGGTTGTACCAATCGTAAAAGGGGCCGACGTCGTAGGAGTTCGCAAGAACGAGCTCCACCTGCGCGGGATCCAGGCCGGCGGCGAGAACGCTGGGCGTGCGCACGATCTTCATCGTCGCGGCTCGCACCAAGCCTTCCTGAAATGGGTCGTAGGCATATGCGTTGGGGCCGAGATAGGCGAGGAGCAACGTGTGGATGAAATTGACCGCCGCCGCTTCGGGATTCGAATAGACCGGGAAACGGATCTCCATTTGGCCCGAGCCGTTGTTTGGCAGGAAGTAGCCACCGGCCACCGCTTGTCGATCCCCGATCTGGGCGTCGAAGTTGACCACTCGCACGTTCCCGCCCACGGACGGTTGGCCAAAGACGAGGTCCATCGTCGGTTTCGCCGCGTTGTACACGTTCTGCAGCAGAGTTTTGTAAGCGGAAGGGAAGACTCCTGAGCCGGTTGTGTCAAACACCAGAGTAATCGGCGTGCTGGTGCCACGGGTGCTCGAGCCTGGCGCGGGAAGGTCTTTGCCGCCTTGAGTCAATCGCACGGTCATTGGCACAAAGAAGGGAGTGTTTCGGAGCGCTGGGCGATACCTTGCCTTCAGGTCCCGGCTGGACATCGTGAGCCGCTCCAGGTTCCGTGCGGCAACACGGACCGCTTCATCGGTCCTTGCACTAACATCTGTCGCGGAGCGGGTGGTGTCTATTGGGACCCGGAGGGCAGAGATCTGCGCGGGAGCCGATGCGGCAAGCAGCGCCGCGATTGCCGTCGTGAATAGAGCTGCTCTCAAATTGGATTCCTTACAAATTAAGTTGGGAGGGCCCGGTGTACCAGACCCTCCCTGTCGCGCGCTCGTTAGCGCTTATGTCCAACTCAAAGGAGTACCTGGTAGACGGGGCAGTTCAATGGTTTAGTTCTAGGCCGTGAATGAAACAATCCTGCTGATGGCCCGGCTGCTGCTTCCGTTCGCCAGAGCCAAGACCACGTAATAATAGGTGTCTCCGGCAACCAGCGGCGAACCTGAATAGGTTAGCGAGGTTCCCGTCGTGGGGCTGCTCTCGTTGTTCCAGATCGAGGCGACGCCGACTTTGGGCTGCTCATCGAACAGGTACACGATGTACTCCTCCGCTCCCGCCGCCGCCTGCCAGCGGAACCGCAACGGGTTCTGAAGCGGGTTGAGGGCCGTTACCGGTCGCAACGTCTCGACTGTCACATCGCTCGAAAACGCGCTCTCTCGCCTTTGGATGTCGACGGAGGTCACTGCGTATCGATAGGTGGCGCGCTCGCTCAGTGCCGGATCGGCGTCGGCGAAGAACTCGGCCAACGGATCGCGGACGAAGTCATCCGCCTGGAGGGTGCCGTTCGTGCCGTTGCCTCGATAGATGCCGTAACCCAGCAGGAAGTCGCTGACGATCCGGTCCCAGGTCAGGTCGATCTCAATGATTTCACCGGTGGGGGTGGCTCTTGTGATCGAAGTTCTGCTGACCCGCTTGGGATCGTAAAGTCTCTTGATGGCCTCGTACGCAGACGCAGAATCGGGCGAGCGGGTCGAATCGTCAGGCGAAGTCCAAGCCACGGCGCTCAAATTGGCGGGCGCGGAGAGGTTGCCTCCGGTGGAAGTGAGTGTGATGACAAAGTCGACGTCGCGGTCTTCGCCGGCGGTGAGGGTGACTCCGGTGCCGTCCGAGCGAAAGTCTGCGGATCCTGCTGAGACCTCGTAATTGATGCCCGAGGCGAGTCGCCCGATCGTGTAGTCGCCGTTCGCGTCTGTAACCGCCATGTTGCTGCTCAGGTTGTTTGCGCCAATCGCGAAAACGCGCGCTCCGGCGACGCGGCCACCGCTCGAGTCGGTCACGGTGCCGTGGATCCGCGCGATCTCATTGGCCCGGACTACGACGATGTTCACGCTCTTGGAGCGGTCGGGGCCGAACACTCGCGCCACGTTCTGGCCGAGGTAGTCCGTGCTGCCCTGCGTCACCTCCGCGCGGATCAGCACGTCATCGGAGGGCACGTCTTTGAGAATGTAGGCGCCCGATGAATTCGAGGTGGCTTCACGCAAAGGGGAAGCGAGGAAAACCCGAGCGCCTCGGACGACGTTTCCATCGGAATCGAAGACGACGCCGGAAACTTCTCCAGTGCGGCCGGTCGTTAATCCCGACCCAGCGCAACCCGCGGCGACGATCGCCGACGCAAGAAACAAAGCAAAAAACCCTCTACTCACGCTAATCAAACGGTCCGCATCCATCAGTGGTTACTGTGGACTGGTTCAGCGGCTGTTTGTTCACGGATCCCTCGCAACGTTCCACGCGGAACCTAATTAGGAGGGCCAAATCATCTAGGGGATGAAGTCGAAGGTCAGCTCGATGTCCAGACCTCGAGCTCGATACGCGCCTGCGATGAGCGTCGGATCGCTGTTGTGCAGCTTGCGCCATGCGTAGCTGGTGCGAAGCGCGATGTTCTGATAGACTTGATACTCGTGCGAAAGCAGGAAGTAGTTCTCGTTCTGCGGGAGGTAACCGGTGGTACGGCCGCTGTGCATGAGGAAGCTCAGCCTTTGCCGATCGCTGAGCTTGTGGCTCAGGTTTGCATCCAAGCCAAAGCTGTTCTGGCCGTAGAGGGTTTGGCCGCCGGTCAGCAGCATGTTGACGCCCATTCGGTACGACCACGGTCCCTTCGGGGTTCCAGCCATGAACCAGTCCATCGTCGTCGCTTTCGACTCGTTGGCGGAGGAGAGGAACTGCGTATGGCTCTCGGTCAGAGAGAGGCCG
>JAXDKF010000084.1:0-6508 GCA_034667265.1 Fimbriimonadaceae bacterium | reverse complement strand
TCTGTTTCGGAGTTTGTTGCCCGTTCTGGAGGAGTGGCGCACGGCTTCCAGAGCGGCGCTGTCATCAAAGGTTTCGCGCTGGATAGTCGAGAAGTGGAGCCCGGCGATCTGTTCCTCGCGATCAAGGGCGCGCGCGTGGACGGCCACGACTTCGTCCGTGATGTGCTTGCGAAGGGAGCCCTTGGCTCCCTAGTTGAGCGCCCTGTGGAGGGACCATACATTCTCGTTCCCAATCTCGTGGAAGCGCTGGCGTCTTTCGGCAAGAGCAAACGAGCGGAGTTCGATGGACCCGTCATCGGCATCACGGGAAGCGCGGGAAAGACCAGCACCAAGGAATTTGTTGCCGCCGCGCTCTCGCCACTTGGGCCGGTCCTCAAGAACGTCGGCAATCGCAATACGGAGTACACATCGCCTCTGATCTGGGCGGACCTGGAGCCCTCGCATAAAGCAGTGGTGGTCGAGATGTCAATGCGAGGCTTTGGGCAGGTGGCGCATCTCGCAGACATCGCGCAGCCAAATATCGGGATCGTCACCAACATCGGTCACGCGCACGCCCAGATGGTCGGCTCGCGAGAAGGGATTGCCAAAGCCAAGGCCGAGCTCTTACAGAGTCTTCCGCCCACGGCTGTCTCCATCCTCTGGGCCGAGGACGAGTATCTGGACACTCTTAGAAGCTATTCGGCCGCGCCCGTCCAGACCTTCGGGTTTGGCAACGCCGATTGCAGAATCACAGCTTATGCCCCGATTAGTTGGACCGAGTGCAGAGTGGACGGCATTTCTGGCGGACAACGTTGGGTAGCAGTGTTACCCTCTGTCGGTCGGCACATGGCCTTGAACGCTGCAGCCGCAATCGTTGCGGCACAACGGGCCGGAGTTGCGGTCCAAGACGCAGCCGATGCGATGCATGACGCCGTTCTCCCGCCCATGCGGATGGAAGTCCGGCACATGAATGGCGCCACCGTCATCCTCGACACTTATAACGCCAGTCCGCCCAGCATGCTAGCCGCGATCGAGACCCTCGCCGAGCTGCCCGCGACTGGTAGGCGCATGGCGGTAATCGGCGAAATGCGAGAGCTTGGCGAAGAGTCGGAAGAGGGCCATCGGGCCGTGGGCGAGGCGTTAAGGAAGCATCAGATCGATGAGATCCTGCTTGTCGGGCCACAAACGGACGTGTGCAAAGAGCGGGGCCTAGATCATGCGCGGACCGCAGAGTCTCTAGGCGACGTTACAGAGTTCCTGAAGTCCTTACGGCCCGGTGACGTGGTCCTTGTGAAAGGCAGCCGCGCTCTAGAGCTCGAGCGCGCGATCGAGCCTTTGATGGAGACTGTGGCGTGACCATCCCAAGCTCCGTATTGAGCAGCATCGGCATTGCGTTCTGGGCCGCCTTCCTCGGCGCGGCGATCCTTGCCTGGCCGATCTACAGGCTTTTGCTGCTCACCAAGTCTCGTCAGACCGTGAGCGAGCACGCGCCCACCACGCACCAAGCCAAGCAAGGCACTCCGACCATGGGCGGCCTCATTATGGTCGGCGCATTTCTCGTTGCCGCATTCGCTCTTGCGACAAAAAGCTCGGCGCCGATTTCCACCGCCACGCTGTTCATTTTCGTGGGTTTTGCGGCCATCGGTTTTCTAGACGACTTCGTCGTACCGCGCCTGATCAAGGGCAAGCGCGGCCTTGGTTGGAAGCAAAAGTTCCTGCTGCAGCTGGTGATAGCCGGCGCGGGGGTTTGGTTTCACAACGGGCGCCTATTCGATGCGCGCTGGGCCGTAATTACCTTCCTCGTGCTCTTCATGGCGAACGCCTACAACTTCGCGGATGGGCTCGATGCGTTGGCGGGATCTCTGCTTCTCATCTTCGGAACGGGCGTTATGTTGCTCGCAACCCAGGGCGTGATCGTTCAAGAGCCGTTGGTCATCGCGGCGGCGCTGATCGGGGCGGTAATTCCATTTCTCTTCCTCAATGCGCCACCCGCCAAAGTGTTCATGGGCGACGTTGGGTCCCTACCGGTTGGCGCGGTTCTCGGCCTGGCCATCGCGTCGATCCTGTCACCGCGCATGGACGCCTTTGCTCCTAATGCGGAAGGCGCGGGTTCTATTTTGAACTGGTGGCAGTCGCAGCTTCAGATCGAGGGCACTCATTGGCGATATGAGATGATCTATCCGGTCGCTATTCTCTGCCTCTTAATGGTCATCGAGCTTGTGCCCGTGCCCATCCAGATCGCTTGGGTGAAGTTGTTTAAGCGTCGGCTCTTTCCTTTCACGCCTGTCCACCATGCCTTTGAAAAGGCTGGCTGGCCGGAGTCTCGCGTTGTCTGGACGTTTGCGTTGTCCCAGCTCGTGCTGGTTGCCCTTGCTGTTCTCGCATTTCAAATCGGGCCGCGGAGCTTCGTCACGGATCCTCGCGGCGTGCAGCGGGTCGAGGCAAGGCTGTGAAGGGTGCGCGCATTGCCGTCTTTGGCCTTGCGCGCTCGGGACTCTCGGTAGCCAAGGCCGCCATCCAACTCGGCGCGTCGGCCACGGTTGTGGACGAGAAGCCAGAGGAGGCCCTCAGGGGCCGCGGTGTCTTGGAAGAAGCCCAAGCGCTGGGCGCCCAAGTGGAGCTCGGTTGGCAGGGCGACTTCGGCAGCGGTTTTGATTTCGTCGTGACATCGCCCGGGGTTCCGAAGCACAATCCCAAGCTGCAGCACGCCGTTGAGCAAGGGGTGCCGGTGTATTCGGAAGTCGAGTTCGCGTACCGGATAGCCAAGTCTCCGATCGTCGCGATCACAGGGACGAACGGGAAGAGCACGACAACGGTGATGACCTACAACTGCCTCCTTGCGGCGGGCAAGAAGGCGGTCCTCTGCGGCAACATCTACGGCTCCGGTTATGATGAGGTTCCTCTAACAGAAGCTGCACTTACAAGCGGACCAGAGCACGTGCTGGTCGCGGAGATCAGCTCCTTTCAACTGGAGTGGGTGAGCACCTTCAAGCCGATCGCTGCCGCCATCACAAATATCACGCCAGACCATCTGGACAGGCATGCGACCTTCGAGGATTACGCCTCTGCAAAGCAACGCATCTTCTCCGCCCAGGACGCCAACGACTATGCGGTGATTCCTGCGGATGATCCGGCGGTGAAACGCCCTGCGAGGCCCAGGGTTTTAACTTTCGGTGCGGCAGGGCAAGATGCCCGACTCGAGCCAGATGCCCTCGTTCTTAAGGGCAAGCGGATTCCCCTCGAAGCGCTGCCGTTTGTCGGCCAGCACAACTATCTCAATGCCTCGGCCGCAGCCTTGCTCGCTTCCGCCGGGCTGACCCACGGATCGGAAAGGGAGCTTTGCGTTCCCGAAGAAGTCATCGAAGGCCTGCGCCGATTCAAGGGCATAGCCCACCGCATGGAGCTCGTCGGCGAGAAGAGCGGAGTGAAGGTGATCAACAACTCGATGTGCACCAATCCGGTTGCCGTGGTCACGTCGTCAGCCTCCATTTCCGCGCCTCAGCACCTTCTAATCGGCGGAAGCAACAAAAAACTCGATTTCACACCTCTGCGCAGCTACTTGGAATCGAGCCAAAATAGAGCATATCTTTTCGGGCGTGACGCGGGTGCGCTGAACGAGCAGCTCGGGGGCGACTATCCGGTCTTCGCAACGATGGCCGACGCATTCCAAGCTGCGGTTCGCAACGCAAATGCCGGAGAAGTGATTATGTTGGCGCCCGGCTGTGCCAGCATCGACCAATTCGAAGACTTCCGTGACCGCGGAAACGTCTTCAAGCAGATAGCCAAGGAGTGGCTTGAATCATGAAAACCAGGACAAGGAGTGTCTACGATCCAGTTCTTACCGCGCTCGCCATAACAGCGACCGTGATTGGACTCCTCTTCATCTTTGATGCGGGATACGCCCGCTCTCTCAGGGACAACCGAGGCATCATCCCCCGAGAGTTCATCGTGCAGATGATCACGATGCCCATTGCGATGGGGCTCGGCTGGTGGGCGGGCAAGGTCTCGCCCGACAAGTGGCTCAAATGGTCGAAGATGCTCTGGATCGGCTCGCTGGTGGGTCTGCTCCTTGTGGAAGTGCCTGGCATCGGCGTGACCATGAATGGCGCGCATCGGTGGATCAGGTTTCCGTTCTTCAACATCCAGCCCGCCGAATTCGTAAAGCTGACCAGCATCCTGTACCTGGCAGGTGTCCTCGCCACGAGGAAGGCTTGGCCCGCCAACATCTCGCCTCGAAAGAACTGGGGCCAGTGGATGGACACGATCCTGGTCCCCAAGGTCCAGCGCGCGCTACCCCTGGTCTGGGTCGGCGTGGCTGTATTCCTCATCGAAATTGAGCCCGACCTCGGCACTGCGGCAATCGTCGCGGTGACCGCGTTTGTGATGTTGATCGTAGGAAACGTCTCTTGGAAGTCGATTGCGACGTGCGTGGTCATGTGTATCCTGGCGCTCTTCATAGTGGTGAAGAAGCAGCCTTACCGAGTGGAGCGCATTACCAATCACGCGGCCAGATGGAGCGCGGACAACGTGGACGACAGCACTTACCAAACCGTGCAATCGGAAGTGGCGATGTCCAATGCCGGCATCTTTGGTGTGGGCCTTGGCAACGGACGCGCCAAGCACGTGGAGCCTGCCACGACCACGGACTTCATCATGGCCACCATTGCCGAAGAGACCGGCCTGATTGGCTCCTGGATCGTGCTCGCTTTGATGGGCGGAATCACGCTACGTATTTTCTATTTGGCTCGAGAGGCCAAGGAGCGGTATTCCAAGCTTGTTCTTGCCGGTGTCGGCTCATGGCTTGGGATCCAGTCCTGCGTCAACTTAATGATGGCCAACGCATTCCTCCCGCCGATCGGCATCCCGATGCCGTTCATCAGCTCGGGAGGCTCGAGTCTTATTGCTTTATGGATGGCCGTGGGCTTGTGCCAGGCGATGCTTAGGCCTGCTGCGGCCAAGGGGGAAGTTTTTGCAATTAGTGATCACCGGTGGCGGTACCGGCGGCCACATCTATCCGGCGCTAGAAGTCGGGCGGCTCTGCGCTGAACGTGGCTGGAGCCTGACCTATCTTGGAAGCCTGAGGGGCCAGGAAGCAAAGATCTGCGAGGCCCGAGGGATCGCCTTTAAAGGCTTTCCCTCGGAGCCTGTTTTCAGCCTGCGTACCGTTCGCGGGATGAAAGCATTGATCAACCTGTTTCGCTCCTCGAACATGGCGATGAAGGCCCTGCGCTCGATCGATCCGCAGGTTGTGTTTTCAACGGGCGGCTACTCCGCCGCGCCGGTCATGCGCGCTGCCGGCATGCTCAAGATCCCCTACGTTATCCACGAGCAGAACAGCATTCCGGGCAGGTCCAACCGACTCTTTGCCAAAGACGCGAAGGCCATCGCGATCACATTCAAGAAGAGCGAGAAGCAGTTCGCCGGCAGCCGCGTGGTGAGAACGGGACTTCCAGTCCGCAAGGAGCTAAGGGAGATCGCGGAGCAGCCCCGGCCCGCCCTGGACAATTCGCTTGTGTTCGTGTTCGGGGGGTCCCAGGGCTCCAAGTTCCTCAACGAGAACGTGCCCGCGACCGCCAAGCTGATGGCCGACGACGAGGTCGATTGGCTGCACTCGACCGGGCCTAAAAACCTCGACTTCGTCAAGAAAGAGGTCGAATCTTTGAATCTGCACCACTACACGATCTCGCCCTATTTGCAGGCTGCGGCCATGGGGCAGGCGTATCAATGCGCCACGGTCGTGGTTTCGAGAAGTGGGGGCTCGTTAGCCGAGCTGGCGTTGTTTGGTTTACCGAGCGTGCTGGTCCCGTTACCCTCCGCGGCGGGCAACCACCAGTACCATAATGCTAAGGAATTCGCTGACATGGGCGCGGCCGTCATCCAGACCGAAGAACAGTTCGATCCACACAAGTTTTCCGCCTCGATTCGGGAGTGGATCGCCTCACCCGAGAAGCGAGACCGCGCTCGAGAAGCCTTGCGCCAGTGGGACGTGCCGGATGCCACGGAACGCATCGTTGCTTTGGTAGAGGAGGCGGTCGAGCACCGCAAATGAGAAAGGCCGCAGAGATCGCCGAGAAATTTCACACAAAGGACGCGCTGAACGGGCGCAAGTCTTTCTTCCTGGTGGGCATTGGCGGCGCGGGCATGAGCGCGCTGGCTCGCATGCTCAAGCATCGCGGCTACACCGTGCGCGGCACGGATTCCACTCCCTCTCCCGAGACCGACCGGCTCCAGGTGGAAGGAATTGAGGTCCACATCGGCCACAGCGGCTCCGAGATTGGACGCGACGACGCTTTGATCGTGACCGATGCGATCGAGCTCGAATCCTCGCCCGAGGTGAAGCGAGCGAGAGAGCTGGACATCCCGATGGTCAGGCGATCCCAAGCCCTGGGATGGCTGCTCAACGGCTACAAGGTGATCGCGGTGACCGGCACACACGGCAAGACGACCACGACGGGAATGATCGGCGCGGGGCTCCTTGCGGCGGGCATGGATCCCTTGATCGTTGTCGGTGCGAGCGTTCCGGATTTCG
>JAXDKF010000083.1:0-9749 GCA_034667265.1 Fimbriimonadaceae bacterium | reverse complement strand
CGGGAAACCTCTTCACCCTGGCCGACCGCCATCCAGCCCTTGGGGGTGTGCACCGTGATCTCATAAGGCGCGGGCAGCCTTGCGATCATCGGATACCAGTAGTCGTTGGTAAGTTGGGCCTCGTTGTCCGTGATGCTGCCCGCATATTGAGGTAGGTCGACGACGCCGTGATAGGTGACCTGCAACACGGTTTCAGTGGACGAGCCAAACGCGGCGGAAGTAGAAATCGCTGTTGTGCCACCAGCCTGCGAGAACGGCACGTCCATGCCGCCTCGCGTAATAGAGTCGATGTGCAGGTAGGGCGAAAATCGAATGAAGAAGTGAGGGCCAGGAGCACCGATCTTCCTTAAGCTCAGATCATCGCTGATCGTTGTCGTCTTGTGCGGGATATCGAAGCCGACGTCGAACTTGTGCCGCGTGATCCGGACGCCTAAAGGGTCGTCTTCTGGCACGTATTTCAGCGCCGCGCCCTGCCGCTCGAACACCATCTCCCCGACATCCTCGGTCGTCATCGGCGTGGTGAACACGACGTAGCTTTTGCTACCGTCCGGCGGCATGAGCTCGACCACATCCCAACCTCGACGGCCCGTCTCGTAGGCGCCATGGGTCTTGAGCACTTGAAGCGGATTGATCCGCTTCAGCGAGTCCGGCGTGAGATATGCCGTTAAGGTTGCCACGTCTCGCTTTTCCGCCAAATCGTCCAGCGTCCTGATATCCGGCCCCTGGGCAGCGACCAGCGAGAATAAGAAGGGGAGCATTGCTTTTCTAGACGAGCGATCCTGCGATGCGCTCCGCAACGGCTTATACCTAAGGGCGAGCGATGCCCTAAGAGTCTTCCAAGCCCGCCGAGCGCTACCTGTCGGGAGAGGATCTTTTCGCCCCCGGCACGCGCTGGACTCGATCAGTGGAGTTGAGGTCGGGTATTGGCGGCAGAGATCGGCGGCTTCAGCAGAAGCACGACGACATGCGTGGCGTAAGAGGAGGGGACCAAGAGCCTAGAGCCACCAGCCCGAGCCGAGAACCTGAGCCCAGATCAGCCATAATTTAGTTACCCGGCGGAGTAGCTCAGTTGGTTAGAGCAAACGGTTCATACCCGTTAGGTCGGTGGTTCAAGTCCACTCTCCGCTACTTCTGGCGTCCCCACAGCGGGACGCCATTCTTCCCTTTGCCGTAGGATGGATGCAGTGATCCCTGATCTCGACATGTCCGGCTCGGACGCCGCCATTCAGGCCCGCCTGCAGCAACTCGAAGCCAGGTCGCGGGATGCAACCGATAACACACTCACCTTTGAGCGATCGTCAACCGAGCTGAGCACGGTGGTGCGAAAAGTCACGAAGCTGGAAGACAAGGAGATCGACGCCATCCACTTGAGCGTCCATCAGCGCGCCGCTCGTGGCGAGATCCCAAGTATCGCTTGCCGGAAAGGCTGCTGGCACTGTTGCGCGCAGATGGTCGCCGCGACAATCCCAGAGATTCTGCGCATAGCCGACCAGATTCGGGAGACCTGGAGCGGTGAAGAACGGGCCGCGCTTGACCTTCGCATGAAGGGCTATATGGAAGCCACTCTTGCGTACCGGGAAGGGCTCACCCGCGCGAAACCTCGCCACGTTTGTCCGCTGCTGGAGGACAACGCATGTTCCGTGTGGACTGTTCGCCCGATCGTTTGCCGCGGCGTGAATTCGACAGACGTGGAAGCGTGCATTCGAAAGCGCGAGGACCCGATTAACGATCCACCGATTCCGCAGATCGTGGGCCAGTTCTATGCGGCCATGTATAGCCGCACGGGCATGCGGTACGGCTTGAAAAAGCACGGGCTGGACAGTGAGCTAGTCGAGCTGATTCCTGCATTGATGATCGCCCTGCAGGATCCGAGCGCAGGCGACCGCTACCTGTCCGGCGAGCCAATCTTCGCAGGCGCCAAAGTCACCGGCCGTGAGGTCTAACCTCCGACGATCGTGACCGCGTCTTCCGCGAACTTTGGCGGGCAGATGATGTACACCGTCCGCTTCGAGTAATTCCACGCCGCCTCGAAGTCGCTCCGCTTGTAGACCTTGCGTACCTCTCCTCGCTTCCCTGGGTCGTTGAATACCGGATCGCCGTTGGGCAGAAACCCGTTAAGCACAATCAGGTGGCCTTCTTCGTCATCGGCCAGAGGCTCGCCATGGAGCAAGTACCAGCTCACCGAGCAAACGACCGGAACCCCCTTCGCAATCCAACCCTCCAGGTCCTGAAGACCGTTTAGCCGCGCCGCATAGGCCAGCATCCCCGGCTTCGATCCCGCAAAGGCGACGTTGAACGACCAATTTCCTGTACCTTCGTACACCGCGTCATAGACTGCGCTTTGGATATTCGGCACCGGAACGTCGAGGGCCTTTCTTCCAGTCCTTCCCGCCCAATAGCCGAGCACCATGGATACGGATGCGGGGCTACACAAACCCTTGCCACCAGGGTAGTCGCCTTGGGCTCGCTGTGGCGGGTCCAGCACAGTGCCCCAAACAGGACCTGCGGCTATTGAATCGAGCGGAGATGCAGCCCCAGTGTCGGCAACGTTGACAAACAGCCGCAGCAAGCTTGCCGCAGGCATTCCCGGACGGCCGCGCCCGCTCAAGCGGAACTGGATCTTGCCTCTCGGACGTGCCATCCGCAACGTATCGGTGAGGACATTCCCGTCCTCGTCCTTCTGCCCCTTAACGCTCGCTCTGGCGCCAATCAGAGAGGAGCCAGACCACGTCCCAAAGGAGTAGAACTTGGTGGTCCGGTCGGGGTAGATCACCCGGGCCTCGACCGTGAGCTCGGCGCTCTCCGGCTTGTCCACGTTCCACGAGGGGACCGCCTCCGTCCAGCTCACATCCGTATCGATCGGCGGGAGGTCTATCGAAGTCCAAGAGGAACTTATGAACAGCTTTGGGCCCGGATGTTTATACAAATAGGTCCGAGTGCTCGGAACGGCCTGGAAAGCCAGCAAAGCAGCAATAAGAAATCCCGGCATGTCTGATATTTTTACGAGTACAGCGGCAGTTTAGGTTCAGATAGAGACTTTTGAACCTGATAAATACCCCAGCAGGCTCCCGGGGGCCCTGAGGTATCCTTTGCCTTCTACTGGGGGGCACGGGCCCGCCAACCTGAAATTTCCATGGCGACTTACCGAGGACGCAAAAACGACATCTGCCGTATCGTTGGTTTCGACATTTGGGGCAGACCAAAAAGCCCCGCCGCCAAGCGGCCTCACCCTCCAGGACAGCACGGTCCAAACCTAAAGGATCGGCGCCAGTCCGAGTACGGCGAGCAGCTTCTAGCGAAGCAGGTTATCCGCCGCTACTACAACATGCTCGAGAAGCAATTCTTGAACACCTTCAAGAAGGCCCAGCGCATGCCCGGCAACACCAGCCTCAACTTCCTTCGGCTGCTCGAGCTTCGGCTGGCAACCGCCGTTTGGAGACTGGGTTATGCGAGAACGATTTTCCAGGCCCGACAGGTCGTCAACCATTGCCATGTAACGGTAAATGGGCGAGTCGTTAACATCCCCAGCTTCCAACTAAAGGTTGGAGACGTTATCGAAGTACGCGATCGAGCCCAGAGCCGACGCATCGCGAGGGACAACCACTACGAGGGAGCGCCGGTGCCCGCGTACATGGAAGCCGACGTTCCGCAGTTCCGCGGCAAGATCATCGCCCTGCCCGAGCGAGAGGACTTCCCCAAGTTCTTCCAAGAGCAGCAGGTCGTTGAGTTCTACGCCCGCTAAGACTTCACAGATCACGTTTCAGCTAAGGGATCGGCATCGCCGATCCCTTAGCTGCTTTTTGCCATGCCGGTCCGCAATACCGTAACACCGCAATACCGTAACACCGTCCCGACCGGAACCCTCGTGCCGCCGCTTCAGTCGGCTTCAATAGGGAGCTCCGCGTTACGCGGGAGACACGGAGGTTTTATGAAGACGACGCTCACTTACTTGCTGACCCTGGTGGTCATCTTTTTTGCAGGGGAAGGCTGCACGCCGCAATCGCGCCAAGACTACAACCAGGCCGGCCGGAAGCTGGGCAGCGCCGCCAAATCGACGGGCGAGGCGATCAAGACGGATGCCCAAGTGGCAGCCGATGCGGCAAAGAACGGCGCCAATGCGGCTTCGCAGACAGTGCAGCACCACAACACCAGCGACAACTATGGCGGGCGCACGGTCACGACCACAGATGACACCTTGCACCGAAGCGGAGACCATCGCTAAATCAGAGCGTCAAGGCTCTCGATCCACGCCTGGATCTGCTGGTCCGTGAGCTCGCCCATGTTCGCTACCTGGAAGAAGCGGTCCCGCAGCTCACCCTTGCACGGATAAAGCACGAAACCGTTCTCCCGATTTGCGGCAAGCCAAGACTCGGAACTGTATGCGCCTGGCAGGCTCGCGGTCGTCAGCGTGCACGAGGCTTCCAAGTCAGGTACCGCGAATGTGAGGCCCCTTGTAAGCAGCGCCGATCGAATCTCAGCAGCTCGCTTCGCGTAAACCCGACCCCTGACCTCGGCTCCGCTCGTCTCCCGCAGCGCCTGACGCAGGGCCGAGACCGAAGGGATGGGAGGCGTCAGCGGTGGATAGTCACCCGCATATATGGGCAGATGCAGATAGAACGAGCGCTTCGGGAACACCTTCATCTTCTCGAGAAAAACGCTCCTTACCAAAACGATGGACAGCCCGGGCAGACCATGAAGGCATTTGTTGGCCGATGTTGCCACAGCATCGATGTGCGAAAAGTCTAAGGTATCCGCGCCAAAGCTACTCACTGCATCGATCAGGCATCTGATGCCCCGCTTGGCACAGATCTTGGCCAACCTGCCAACGGGATTGAGCCGGCCGGTCGTGGTCTCGTTGTGAGTGCCCACCACTGCCTCGACTCCCTCGAGCTCCCGCTCGATCGCCTCCATATCCCACGGCTCGAGCCACCCAAAACGGAGCACCTTATGGGGAATCGAGTGCGCTCCCAGGATCTCAGAGAATCTACCGCTGTAATAGCCGTTCTCGATCACCAGCACCGGGCCGTCACCAACGCACGACGTCAGCATCGCCTCGACCGCAGCCGTCCCAGATCCCCCGATCAGCAGTGCCTCCCAACCATTTGCTAGGCCGGGATAGACCTGGAGGAGTCGATGCTTCACCTCGCCGACAAGCTCCAGATAAGCGGGATCGCGGTGGCTCATGTCCGGCACGGCGGCGGCCTGTCGCACCGACTCGGAAGTCATGCATGGCCCCGGCGTGAGAAGGATCATGGGCGTGTTGCGGCCTTCAACTCTCGAATTGCGCTCACGAGCTCATCCCGTCCTGAGCCGCCTGACCATTTCTCATGGATGAAATCCACGAGCCAGCTCCCAATTACCGCGCCGTCCGCCACCTCACAAACCATGCGGACGTGCGTGGGCGTCGAAATCCCGAAGCCCACGCACACCGGCAGATCTGTGCATGCTTTGATCCTTGAGACCAACCCCGCCACTTCCGGAGGGACGCTCTGACTCGCTCCTGTCACGCCGGTGCGAGAAACGGCATAGAGGAACCCGGTCGACCGTCGGCACACCTCCCCTATCCGCTCATCGGTGCTGGTCGGCGCGGCCAGAAAGATCGTGTCGAGGCGCGCATCCTTGGAGGCTTCCACCCAAGGACCCGATTCCTCAGGCGTGAGATCGCTCACGATGGTCCCGTTGACGCCGGCCGCCGCAAGCGTCCTCGCGCTCTGCTCCAACCCTAGACGCAACAGCGTGTTGTAGTAACCCATCGTCACTACAGGCACCTCCAAACGGATCGAAGAAAGGGCCGCCAAAACCGAACCCGGAGTAGTTCCTCCATCCAAGGCCCGTTGACTGCTCGCTTGGATCGTCGGGCCGTCGGCAATAGGGTCGCTGAACGGAATTCCGACCTCGATAAGATCGGCGCCGCCCTCTTGCAAGGCTGATAGGATGTCCGGCAACTGCTCCAAAGAGGGATCGCCGGCGGTCACGAAGAGCACAAGCGCCCGCTCGCCGCGGGCACGCAATTGCTCGAATTTCTCCCCGATGGTCATGTGCAGAGGCGCCCGGCGCGCCTCATAAGTATGAAGGCTATTTCTTTCGCGCGGGCTTAGCGGCAGGCTTAGCGTGGAACGGCTTGCCTTGGAGCGCAACGTACGTCGCCTTCTGTTCGGGAGTGACGATCGCTAGGATGGCGTTCTGTGTGTCCGCGCGGACCTTCTGTACCTGCGCCATGACGCCGTTCAACGCCGAGTCTCGCTTGGCCAAGTAGGCACTTGTCGTTTTCTGCTTCTCGTCCTTCGTCTTCGGCTTGGCGTTCTTAAACTGGTTGTTGACGGGTGTCAAGGCGCCTGCGATCATCTGGTTGGCCCGGGTGGACCCGTCCTCAAAGGTCTTCCGCATCCTGTCGAGTTGATCCTTTGAGAGCCCAACCTTCTGGCCGACCGCGTCGTCCATCAATCCGTTCAGGCCAAACGCCTGCAGACTGACCTCGCGGAGCCTCTTGAGCTGGGCCGGTTTCAAAACGCCCATGACCTGCTTCTTGAGGGTGGTCAGCATGAGGAGCATTTGCGCATCTGGGCTCGCCATTTGGCTGGGATCCTTGCCTTGAGTCTTGAGATAGCTTTTAAGGTCCGCGTTGTATTGGTTGGCGTAGTTGTCCATCTTAAGTCGCTGGGCAGGCGTAACGCCCAGCTCCTTTTGAACCGCCTTGTCCTCCAGCACGCGAAGGCTGGCGACGTGGAGGTCGAACGGGTCCATTTGGGCGAACGCGGGCGCCGACGCCAACACGGACATCACTGCAAGAAGTGCGTAAATCCTTTTAATCATTAGTCCCTTCATGGTCAAGCCGCTTCGGAGTCCGTGGGGCCGAGCTGCCTAGGATGCATGACTTTGATCTCGCATCGTCCGACAGAGCCCTTGATTTCCGCCAACACTTCATCCCTTGGATTGATCCGGTACGGCACAAAGAAAGCTTGGTGGGAGTCCTCCGGCATGATCTGAATGAATACTTCATAGCCGCCTGGGTTCCTTTCCAGCACACTTTTCAGACTGCTGAGCTGCTTTTCCGTTGCGCGGAAGATGCGTACCGTGACCAAACCCCCGACTCCCGCCTCCTGCGTTGGGCCTAGGTCGAGGCTCGGCTCCAGTGGCTGAATGTCCTCCAATCGGACCTCGATCGTCTTATCGCCGCCGTTGCCCGGTCTTTCCCTGTGCATGACGTAGCCGGTCAATTGCACGACGGTGTCCTTCACCAATTGCTCTCTCAGTTTTGCAAAGGTAGCAGGAAAGGCGATCACGCCGGCTTGGCCGCTGAGATCTTCCAGCACCAAGGAGGCCATTCGCTCTCCTTTGGATTTGGTGACGATCTGCCGCAGGCCCGCAATGACCCCCGCTAGCCTGACGTGAGTGCCCTCTTCAAGCTCCTCGACGCCTACGCACTGGTGCGACGCCTTGGTTGCGATGGCACGCTCGAAGCCGCGGAGCGGGTGGTCCGAGACGTAGATCCCGAGCACCTCCTTTTCCATCGCAAGCAGTTCCGAGCGGGTTGCTGCCGGCACGTCCGGAAGCACGGGATAAGACACCGACTGGCTGCCCCCGTCGCCTTCGAATAGCCCGCTCTGACCTGCAGCCCGATTGCGACCCATCGTATCCGCATAAGAAAGCGCAGCCTCTACTACCGCCAGGAGCTTGTTTCGATTTGGGTCGATGTTGTCGAACGCTCCTGCGCGGACGAGCGACTCCAAAGCAGACTTGTTCAACCCGAATGGCCTTACCCGCTCTGCAAACTCGTAAAGGTGGATGAAGGGGCCGTTCTCTTCCCTCTCCTTGATGGTTGCCTCTACGATGCTTTCGCCGACGTTCTTGATCGCCGCCAGACCGAAGCGGATGGAGCCAAACGTAGGAGGCTTCTTGCCGTTCACCGAAAGTTGGGGCAAACGGTCCAACACGATAGAGAAATCCACTTCCGACGTGTTCACGTCCGGAGGCAGAACGGGGATTTTTTGTCGGCGGCACTCCTCGATGAAAGTCGTGACCCGGTCTTCCTTGGACCGATACACCGCCAGGAGCCCGGCCATGTACTCGATTGGGAAATTCGCCTTCATGTAGGCCGTTTGATAGGCTAACAGCGCATAGCAAACGGCGTGAGCTTTGTTGAACGCGTAGCCCGCGAACGGCACCAGAAGCTCCCAGACTTTGTTGGCCGTGTCCTCGGTAACAGCGTTCTCTTTGGCACCCGACAGGAACTCGGCCTTCATTTCGGCCATCGCTTCCCTGTCCTTCTTGCCCATCGCGCGGCGAAGGATGTCGGCTCTACCAAGCGAGAAGCCGGCCAGCGCCTGTACAAGCTTCAGGACCTGGTCCTGGTAGACGATGACGCCGTAGGTTTCCTCCAGGACTGGACGCATCCGATCGTCTAGGTACTCGGGCTGGCTGCGCCCGAACTTGGTGTCGATGAAGCGCGAGATGTGCTCCATCGGACCAGGGCGGTAAAGCGCCACCATCGCGGCTAACTCCCGCACACTTTGGGGCTTGAGCTGCTGCACGTACCGGGTCATCCCCCCGCCCTCTAGCTGGAAGACTCCAGTGGTGTCCCCTCGTCCCAGCATGTCGTAGGTCTTAGCGTCGTCCAGCGGGATCTCACGAATGTCGAAGTCGATGCCTTGGACCCTTTTGATGTTCTCGACCGTGCGTGCAAGGACCGTGAGGTTGGACAGACCCAGGAAGTCCATCTTGAGTAGGCCAATCTTCTCGAGGATGCCCATCTCGAAGGCGGTGATCGCCTGACCATCGTTGCCTCGATACAGCGGGATGTAATCGACCAAAGGCTCTCGCGCGATGACCACGCCCGCGGCGTGCACGCCGGCATGCCGCGAAATGCCTTCTACGGACTTGGAGACCTCCACGAGGCTCTTCATTCTCGGATCGGAGTTGACAATCTCTTTGAACTCCTGGATCTCTTTGTAGGCCCGGTCGATGCTCCAGCCGGGGAGCGTAGGAATGGTCTTGCAGATCCTGTCCGTTTCTTGCGGGGAGTAGCCCAGAACGCGGCCGCAGTCCTTGATCGCCGCTTTGGCGCCCAGCGTTCCGAACGTGATGATCTGCGCCACATGGTCGGAGCCGTACTTCTCGCTGACGTAACGGATGATCTCGTCTCGGCGTGCATCCTCGAAGTCCATGTCGATATCGGGCATGGACACGCGCTCGGGGTTCAGGAAGCGCTCGAAGGTCAGGTCGTACTCCAGCGGATCGACGTCGGTGATGCCGATGCAGTAGGAAACCAGCGAGCCCGCCGCGGAGCCGCGCACGCCGAAGAAGATGCCCCGGTCGCGTGTGGCGTTCGCGAACTCTCGCACTAGCAGGAAGTAGTCCTCAAAGCCCGTTTTCTCGATGACCGACAGCTCGTAGTCGAGTCTTGAGAACGCGTCGTCCTCCGCATTGGGGATGCGACGCTTTAACCCCTGGCATGCCAGCTTGCGAAGATAGGTTTGAGTGGTCTCGCCATCTGGGAGATCCGGGATCGGCATGGCCGCGCGTTCCTTGCCCAGCTCGACGTTGCACATCTCAGCGATCCGCAGCGTGTTCTCGAGAGCTTCCGGATCGTCTGGGAATGTCGCCGCCATGTCCTCCGGCGACTTGAGATAGAACTCCTCGGTTTGGAAGCGCATCCGCTTTTCGTCTGCCACCAGCGCACCCGTTTGGATGCAGAGGAGGACGTCGTGCGGCCGGGAATCACCCTTGCAAAGATAGTGGGCGTCGTTGGT
>JAXDKF010000082.1:0-7641 GCA_034667265.1 Fimbriimonadaceae bacterium | reverse complement strand
AGAGCGAGCTCGCCAAGATCAATAAGGACTTTGGCCAGTCGTACAAGTTCAAGGTCATGGACGTGAAGCTCAAGGAGCCGTTCAAGGTCAGGATGACGGGCAACGTTGAAGACACGAGCGTCCTCTTTATCCTGAACGGGTCTACACGGCTCTTCTCAGTGCCTAAGATCGGCCTGAAGCAAAGAGAGAACCTAGACGACGAGCCGGGCAAGCGCCAGACCCCTTTGGATTTCGGGTTTATGACCCCTTCGATGTTCGAGGGGCTTTTGGATGCCAAGTTCGTTCGCAACGACCGGGCTACGGGCAACTACGTGTTTGACATTACGTACAACCCCAAGTACCACTACAAGACCTACTATCGGGTTTGGGTGGATCCGCAGAAGAAGTACATCACGAAGCGCGAGTGGTATGGGAAAAACCGCCAGGTCGGCACGTTCTTTTACTCTGAGCCGACTAATCAGGGCGGCGTTTGGCTGCCGACCCACTTAGTCGTCAAGAACGTCGACGATAAGAGGGCGGGCGAGACTGAGTACGTCGCGATGAAGGTGAATACCGGACTCGGCGATGAGCTGTTTAAAGTGCGGTGAACGGTGAGCAGGGATCGGTGATCAGTAATCAGTTATCGGTGAGCAGTGATCTGCTTACTGCTTACTGCTTACTGCTCACTGCTCACCCGAGAAACCTCGTTAGCGCTTCGCTGAGTGCCTTCGCCGTGTAGTGGACGAGGGGGATGCTGCGCTCGTAGCGCATCCGAGTAGGGCCGACCAGAGCGATGATGCCCGCCTCCGTCTCGCCAACGAAGAACGAGTTGCGGATCACCGAAACTTGATGCATGGATTCGAGTCGGTTCTCTCGGCCGATCGTCACCGATTCCACGCCTTCGCGGCGGCTGTGGATCGCATCCTGAAGCAGGTCGGTATCGCTGAGGGTTTCGAGCAGGCTCTTTAGGGCGCCCGTGTCGCGCTGAAACTCCGGCTGGGCGAGCATGAATTCTTCGCCCTCGGTGACGAGAATGCCGCGCGTCAGGTCTCGCGCCACGACCTTCAGCGCGTTAAAGGTCGAGGCGATCAACTTCTCGGTGGCCGGGCTCCCGCCCGTGGGCACCTTGACACGCGTAATCCCTTTTAGGGTCTTTCCACCAACGGTCGCGGTTAGGATCTCGTTGGCATAGCCCACGTCCTCGAGCGTGAGGCCGGCGGGACAATCCAGCATGCGGTTCTCGATGTGCCCGTTGCTGAGCACGAGGACCAGGAGGGCCTGTTTGGGCCCGAGAGCGCTGATGACGGCGTTGCGGACCAAAACGTCCTGGTTCTTCACCGTGGCCGCAACAGTAAGGAGGTGTGTGATCCTGCTGAGCACGCGCGCAGTGTCCCTCAAGGTCGCCCGCAACGCATCTCCCTGTTCGGCGACTCCTTTGACCTGCTGCTTGGACTCAAGCTCAGGCTGGCGGGGGACAATTAGCCGATCCACGTAGTAGCGGTAGCCGAGATCGCTTGGGATGCGACCGGCGCTCGTGTGGGGTTGCTCGAGAAACCCTAGGTCGGACATCTCGGCGAGCTCATTCCGGACGGTGGCTGACTTGACTCCCAAGGCGTACTTCTGCACGAGAAGCTCGGAACCCACCGGTTCGGCCCCGGTGATGTACTCAACGATCACGGCGTGCAGGATGGACTGCTTCCTGGCGTCTAGATCGGGCATCTACTTGTAGTGTACGTTCGGGAGGGGATGTAAATCGTAAATCGTAAATCGTAAATCGCTCGGAAGGTCGATCCGGCGAGCTTGTCTGGACCCAAGCACGCCTATTTGCCTGGACACTCGAAGCGCCGAGAGCTCCTTCCTTCTAGCAATCCGGCGATTTACGATTTACGATTTACGATTTACGTAAACTGGCCCCGTGATCAACGAAGACCGCCTGGTCAAGCTCTTCAAAGAGCTGTGCCTCATCAACGCTCCCGCGCTCCAAGAACAGGACTGCGTCGCGGTCGTGAAGAAGCATCTCACAGTGATGGGTCTGGAGGTCACCGAGGACGACGCGGGGGCGAGGATTGGAGGCAAAGCCAACAACGTGATCGCGTGGCTGAAAGGGAACAAGGCTGGAGCGCCGCGAGTGTTCCTTTCCGCCCACTTCGATACTGTCGAGCCGACCGCCGGATTACAGATCGAGGAGCGCGACGGAGTCTTCTCTTCTGCCTCCGATACGATTCTTGGCGCGGACGATAAGGGCGGGATGGCGCCCGCGATCGAAGCCGTCCAGAGCCTCATCGAATCGGGCGAGCCGCATGGCGACGTTTGCCTCCTGTTATCGGTCGCCGAAGAGATCGGGCTGAAGGGCGCCGAAGCGCTGAAGATCGAAGATTTGAATCTGGATTTTGGCTATGTGCTCGACACAGGTCCTCCAGTGGGCACGTACGTCACCCGAACCGCAACGCACGACAAGCTCGACATCACGATCACAGGAAAGCCCGCGCACTCCGGCAAAGACCCGGAGAAAGGCATCAACGCAATTCAAGTGGCGGCCGTCGCAATCGCAGGCCTGCGGTTAGGGAGGATCGGCCCGGAAACCACCGCAAACCTGGGCATCATCCAGGGCGGCACGGCCGTGAACGTGGTTTGCCCTGAAGTGAGGATAAGAGGCGAGGCGCGAAGCACGAGCGTTGAGGAGCTCGACAAGCAAGTCGGCCACATGATCCAACGCTTCGAAGAGGCCGCAAGAGAATGGGGCGCAGGCGTGAAGATCGATCACGAGCGCCACTACGACGCCTACAACATTCCCGACGATGCTCGGGTTGTGCAGATCGGCCAACAAGCGAGTAGAGACCTCGGCCTCGAGCCAACTCTCAGAACGACTTTAGGAGGCAGCGATGCGAACGTTTACAACGCGAAAGGCTTGCCGTGCATCGTGATGGCCACAGGCATGGACAAGATCCACACGCATGAGGAGTACATCTCGCGCGCGGACCTCGTCAAAACGGCCGAGCTCGCTTACCGCGTACTGGTGAGGGCTGCAGAGTAGCCTGAACCATAGCAATAGGGCCTACGTCCAAGCGTTGGACAACGTGCTATGATTGCACTGGACAAATTGTCCTAATCCCATCACGGAGGATGCTTGGATGAATAAAAAATTGCTGAAGGCTGGTCTTGGGGCGGTTGCCCTCATCGCCATCGCGGTTCCCGCGCAGGCGCAGACTTCCACTCCCACTGGATTCTCGATCAAGGCAGGAGCGTTCTTTCCTTCCAATCGACAGGTGCGGAGAGACACCAGCGACACCTGGTTCACGGCAGGCGTGGACTATAGGATCAAAGAGTTCCCAGTTACCACGCCGGATTACCGGTCCCACCTTTCGATTTCGCTCGATTGGATGGGCAGCGGCAATACCCACTCGATTCCGCTGCTCTTGAACTACGTTGGCGAGCAACGCGAGTTCTACTGGCTGATCGGCGCCGGCGCCGCGTTCAACCACTCCAGTGGCTCGGACAACACTCGGTTCGGCTATGCGCTCGGCCTCGGATACAACTTCGACCAACACGGCACAACACCGGCGTTCATCGAAGCCCGATGGCTGGGTACTAGCAAGGCCCGCGAGAGCGGCATCGCAGTGGATCTTGGAATCCGACTCTAAGTTGGGTTCAAAGCGACTCTGTGAAGGGTGGCGCATCTTGCGCCACCCTTCACTTTTCAACCGGTGAACCTTGCCACGTTTATGGCGTTTAAGCACGTCGTAAGATGCAGGCGTGTGCCGGAACCCTTCGTTTGAATACAAAGCAGCTTGACGACGCGTCCGAGCGGGCGCTCATCGACCGCTGCCGACGTAATGACTTTGAAGCATTTGGCAGATTCATAGACGCGTACCAGAATCGCGTCTACGGGTTCGTTCGGCGCATGGTTTCCAGCCTAGACGAAGCCGAGGACATCACTCAGGAAGTCTTCATTCGCGCTTTCCAGCACTTTGGCAGCTTTGACGGCCGGTGCTCGGTCAAGACGTGGCTCTTCCGGATCGCTAACAATCTATGTATCGACCGCGCCCGTAGACTAAGCCGGATACCCGCGCACACGGACTACTACCCCTCGCCCGAAGACGACGAGCCGATCGACATCGCGGACGTGCGGTGGCAGCCAGATAAGATCGCTCTCGACGACGAGCTGATGCATAAAGTGGAAGAAGGCATTTCCCAGATGAGCGAGAAGCTTAGAAGCGTGCTGATGCTCCACGACCGCGAAGACATGGCGTACGAGGAGATCGCGACAGCGCTCAGCATCCCGGTTGGAACTGTAAAAAGTCGACTTTTCCTGGCCCGTGCGCATCTTCAAAACGTCTTATCTGAATATTTCAAACAGGAGGCGAGCCGAGCATGAAGAAGAAAGAATTCCACCCAGAGCTGGACGCGCTCCTCAAATCAGAGTCCCAGCAGGCGATACGGCAGGTCGTCAAGGCTGTTCCCGAGGACGAGTTGAGTCTGGCGTGGAGAAGCGGGTTGAACGAGCGGCTCAGACAGATCCGCCCACAGCCTCGGTGGCGGACCACCATCGGCAGGACGTGGAAGCCAGTTGTTGGGCTTGCTTTGGCAGGCTGCTTGGCGTTGGCCATCACATTCAAGCCGGGCATGAGCGATGCGCCTGTAAGCCGTGGCAACCTCGAGGCCTCTCTTGTGAACGCTTACAATGACAGCGCCAATGTGGAAGACCTGGTCGGCGCGGGCCTATCGGTTCGCGAAGTGGGCGACACGACCTTGAAGAGCGATTCGTCTTCCCAGTGGACTGAGGCAGACCTAAGCTATCTATGATTCGTAACGTCGTTTTGTTGGCCGGCCTCGTGCTGGTTGGAGTAGCGCTTGCTCAAGAGGGTCCTCCTCCGGATCTGGCATCCTTGCCGCCGCTCGTGCGCAAGTCTGTGCTCGCCAAACGAACTGCCCGATTCTCGGGGCAGCGCACAGTCCAATTTCGCCACGGTCCAGAAGTGACCAAGCTTGTGGAGTTTGTTTGGCAAGACGGTCCACGGACTCGGATCGAGTTTCCGGAAGCCTCTCCCTATAAGGGCCAGATCATCGTAGAAGATGACCACCAGCGCCTCCACTACTATCCCGATCGCAACGAGATCGACGTTGAGCCGCCTCGCCGGATGAGGCCTCCCCGCATGGTGCCCGCTGGAGAGCAGAAACCGAAGTTCACGCACGTCATTACGACTGGCGGACTCGTCGCCGGCAAGCAGACACAGCTCGTGACCGTAGCCGACCAGAGCGGCAACGTCATGCAGAGAATGTGGATCGAGCCGCACACCGGAGTCATGCTCAAGCGGGTCTTGCTGGATCGCGGCGGCAGCCAACGTGGGTACTTTGAATTCACAAAGATCAACTTCCGCCCGAAGTTCTCTCCCGGGGACTTCAAGATCGAGCGGAAAGGCGCGACGCTGATCACCCCTGTGATGCAGGTTCAAAGGCTCGCTCTTCAGAAGGGCTTGTCCTTGATCGTTTTGCCGCCCAGCTCCGAGTATCAGCTAGAAGGCGCCCGGGCAATGGACCGAGAGGGCCAAGACGTGCTCGTTCAGACCTACAGGGGAAAGAGCGGTCGTTTCCAGATATTCCAGGTGAAGGGCCCGATTAACCCAGAACGGCTGCGCCGGTTTGCCCGCGGCAGACTTTCGACCTACTCCTGGATGCACGGCTCAGAGAGCCTAGCGTTGGTAGGGGAGCTTCCTGAGACCCGCCTAAGGGAGCTCGCCAGAGTTCTCGGGGACAAATAGCGCTAGGGAAGCGTTCATACTGGCAGACATGGCCGCACGTACCGCGACCGGCGTAGCGACAGGACGTCGAACTCGCAAAAAAAGCAAACCCTGGGTTCGGTGGACTAAGAGGATCATCCTCGTCTTCCTAACGATCTTCTGTATAGGTTTCATAGCCGGAGCTTTAATCTTTGCGGGCGAATACAAGCAAGCCCAAGCCAAGCTCACAAACCTTCCGCTTCTGATGACGCAGCTCCAAACGGAGCCCACCACGTTTTACAGTTCGGACGGCAAACCGCTGTTCGTTATCAGCTCGCAATATCGGCGGCCCGTCTCCTATACGGAGATACCGCAGGTGGTTCGGGATGCCACCGTGGCTGCGGAGGACGAGCGGTTCTACAGCCACCACGGCGTGGACATGCAAGCCCTGGGGCGCATCGCCCTCGAGGCGATGAAAGACCGCAGACTCAGCCAGGGCGGCTCCACGCTGACGATGCAGCTCTCCAAGCGGCTCTACACGAGCTCTGAGCGCTCTCTCAAGAGAAAGATCCAGGATATGGCGGTTGCCGTGGCCATGGAGCGTGAGCTGACGAAAGAGCAGATCCTCACGCTTTATCTCAACGAGGTCTTCTTCGGAAGCAACGCCTACGGCATCAAGGCCGCGGCGGAGATCTATCTTGGCAAACCGCTCGACAAGCTGACCATCAGCGATGCCGCCCTGCTCGCCCGTTGCGTGCGTCGCCCCACGGAAGAGAACCCCTTCAACAATTACAAGAAGGCCCTTCACAACCGGGACGTCGTTCTCAGGCTCATGCGGGAGCAGAACCTGATCGACGACAAGCAGTATAAGAAGGCACTCGCAGAGAAGCCGAAGCTCAACCCCGCGCCGCCGCAGACTACGGCCCGCCTCCTTCGCGCCCCTTATTTCGTCGACCACGTCCGTCAGGTCCTAAGAGAGGACATGCCCGATATCGACATCGATCAGGGCGGATACAAGATCTACACCACTCTAGATTCGAGCATGCAGAACGTCGCTGAAAAGTCCGTGCGCAAGTTCATCGACGACTACCGCAAGAGCTATCGGGTCACCACCGGCGCCTGCATCTTGATCGACTACAAGGGCCGGATCCTGGCGGAAGTCGGCGGATACGATTACAACAAGAATCAGTACAACGCGGTCACGCAGATGCACCGCCACCCTGGATCGGCGTTCAAGTCCGTCGTCTATTCGGCGGCCATCGCGCAGGGCGCTATCTCGGCCGATGGCTCAGTCTCGAACGAGAGGTTTTCCTTGCGGGATCCCTACACAGGCAAGGTTTGGTCTCCCAAGAACGACGTAAACGATTACGGCGGATATAAGTCCGTCATGACCGCATTCAAGCTGTCTTATAACGTCTGTGCGGTCAACCTCATCGATAAGATAGGTCCGTCCACGGTGGTGGATTACGGCAAGAAGGTCTTCGGGTTCACGTCGGACCTGCCGCCGTACCATTCCCTGGCGCTTGGGACGTGCGACGTCTCGCCGCTGGAGATGGCGAGGGCCTACAGCATCTTCATGACCGGCGGCGACCGCGTCGAGCCCTATCCGATCGACCGGATCGTTGGTCCCGACGGAAGCATCGTGCGCAAGTACGAGCCTCGCATCGCGCAGAACGTGCTGGACCCCCGCGTGGTCAATCAGATGCGCGAGCTTCAGCGCGGTGTGGTCACCAGCGGCACGGGAACGTTTGCCAACTCAGTGCCGAATGCGCGCGGCAAGACGGGGACTACCCAAGACAATCGAGACGCATGGTTCTGCGGCTACAGCGACGGAGTGGAAGCCATCACTTGGGTTTCGAATGAGAGCCGAGTAAACGGTCTGCCCGTCTACGATCCGATGAGCCACCGTGCGTTTGGCGGTACCACGGCAATCCGGATATGGGTT
>JAXDKF010000081.1:0-2690 GCA_034667265.1 Fimbriimonadaceae bacterium | reverse complement strand
AGGGCTTTGCGGTTCACAAAGATGCCGTGGTATTGCACGGCATCGACGAGGTGCTCGAGTACGTCGAAAGCTGGCGCGACAAGAAGCCCACGCTGCCATTCCTCATTGACGGCGTAGTGATCAAAGTCAACCGCTTGGAGCAGCAGGAGGAACTGGGCTTTTCCAACCGTGGGCCGCGCTGGGCGATCGCGTTCAAGTATCCGGCGGAGCAGACTTTTACGAAACTCAACGGCGTGATTTGGCAGGTCGGAAGGACCGGCGCCGTCACGCCCGTTGCGGACCTCCATCCCGTAATCATCGCTGGGGTGACGGTCACTCGGGCAACCCTGCACAACATCGATGACATTCGGCGCAAGGACGTGCGCATAGGCGATACCGTCATCGTCCAGCGGGCTGGCGATGTGATTCCCGAAGTGGTTGGACCCGTTCTCGACAAGCGGCCCGACGACGCGCCAGCCCCGGAAGAGCCCGAGTACTGCCCAGAGTGCGGAACCCGGCTCATCCGCGTTGCCGGAGAGGTGGCGATCAAGTGCCCAAACCGCGCGTGCCCGGCGCAGATGGCTGGAAAGCTCATCCACTGGGCCGCGCGCGGCGCCATGGACATCGAGGGGCTCGGCTGGAAATCTATCGAGCGTTTCCTGGACCTTGGGCTTCTCTCGGACATTCCGAGCATCTACCGTTTGCGCTCCCGCCGAGACGAGCTGCTCGAGCTCGAACGAATGGGCGAAACCAGCGTGGATAAGTTGCTGAGCGGGATCGAGGCGACGAAGACCCGGCCCCTGGATCGATTTCTCTTTGGACTTGGCATCCGGTTTGTTGGAGAACGTGGGGCGCAGGATCTGGCTCGCCACTTCCGGTCGTTGCAGGCGTTTAGGCGGGCCACCTACGAGCAGTTGGAAGCCATTGCCGACGTGGGCCCTCGTACGGCAAGCGAGATCAACATGTGGCTCGAGGATGGCAACAACCAGGCGATGCTCGACGAGTTGTTGGCCCTCGGCGTCGTGCCGAAAGAACCGGAGCAGCGAGAGAGCGACGTCTTTGAAGGCAAGACCTTTGTGTTCACCGGGAAGCTCGAGCGGTTTCCTAGAGAGGATGCCGAGAAATTGGTCCATAAGCTCGGCGGGAAGGCGGCGGGAAGCGTGAGCAGCAAGACGGATTTTGTCGTCGCGGGACCCGGGGCTGGATCCAAACTGTCAAAGGCGGAGTCGCTGGGTATCAAGGTCATCAACGAGGACGACTTTCTGGAGATGGTGCCCAAGAAGCTCAGGTCGGCACTTGTGGAGAGCGCGTCGTAGCGTTTGTCATCCCGAGGAACGAGGGACCAGACACGAAGCTTTGCGTTCCCGTTATCGCTCCGTGACCGACGTTAGATCCCTCGTTCCTCGGGATGACAAAGGATGAACCGCTTTTCAGTCTCAATTCCGACGGGCCGGTTCGACCTGGAGCTTTGCGCCTCCAGTGGCCAGGTGTTCCGGTGGCAGCGTCTCGACGACGGAACATGGCTGGGCGTTGATGGCGATCACTGGTACCGCGTGTTACTCCCTCCAACTGACACTCCTGTTCGCACGCGCGATTCCTTGAAGTACGTTGCCAAAGAGAAAGGGCCCGGCGGCGAAGAGATCTTCGAGGTCGAGTCGAACGCATCGCGGGAGGACTTTGAAAGTCTCTTCCGGCTGGACCTGGACGCGGAAGAAGTGGAAGCGGAGATCGTGCGCCGCGCGCCGGAGCTCGAGCCTTACATGGGCACGCTCGCCGGGCTACGCCTGATGGAGCCCAGCGACCCGGTTGAGATCTTCTTTGCTTTCCTCTGCACGCCGAACAACAACATCCGCCGCATCACCCAGATGGTACGCAAGCTTGCCGCGTATGGCTTGGTGATGGACACCGTGCAAGGCAACGAGCTGCATCGGTTTCCGGAGGCGGAAGTCATCGCGGCCATCCCTGAGCAGGAGTTGAGGTCTGCAGGATTCGGATACCGCGGGCGCACCATCCCTTCGCTAGCCAATCAACTTATCGAAAGAGGCGGCCGGGCGTGGCTAGAGTCTCTCAAGAGCGCGCCTTACGAGGATGCACATCGCGAGCTGAAAGCGATGAAGGGCATCGGTCCGAAGCTCGCCGATTGCATCGCGCTCTTCGCCCTGCACCATACCGAAGCGGTGCCCGTCGACACCCACATCTGGCAGGCGCTCTGCCGCCTTTACTTTCCCGAGTGGAAGGACAAGGCGCCAACCGATCAGCGCTACGAAACCGCCGCGGCACACTTCCGAAGCAAACTTGGAGACCTCAGCGCCTGGGCGCATCAGTACCTGTTCTACGATAACGTCCTGAATTGGCGCACAAGGAACTAACCTGCAACTAGCGCCCTTATAATGGGATAGCCATGGCGCGAAAACCTCGCCTCTTGAAGCATCTGCGCGTGGCGTCGCCCTGTCCAGTGAAGTGGAGCGAGATGCGCGGAGACGACAGAATCCGCCACTGCGCCATCTGCAGCCTCAACGTGTACAACGTCTCAGCGATGACGGAGTCCGAAGCCGAGGATCTGCTGGCGTCGGCGTCTGGGCGTTTGTGTGTCCAGTTTTACCGGCGGGCCGACGGCACCGTGCTCACGCAAGACTGCCCGGTGGGTTTGGCTGCGATGAAACGCAAGCTAGCCGCCAACGCTGCGGCGGCGGCCGCATTCGTATTTGCTT
>JAXDKF010000080.1:0-2630 GCA_034667265.1 Fimbriimonadaceae bacterium | reverse complement strand
CAGAGCCTCAAGCTTCTGGCAGCTCACGCTGAACGCATGGCTTTCGCTCTTGAGTTCATGCACCGCGTTCGGCAATTGGCCGATGGCACCGATCGCGCGACCATGCGTCGAGCAGCGGGCCGGTTGGTCCGCCAGGCAGCGTTCACGGGAGACCAGGTGAAGCTGATTCGTCTCAACGCTAAGCAGTGGACAGTTGCGTCCGAGTGCTCGACCAAGTCTTGGTGGATCGCCACGGCATCAACGGTCGCACAGACGTCGGAAGAGTCTCCCCAGAAGCCTGACGATCGGAGACGATTGGAGAACGAAGCGACTATGCGCTCCAATATCATCGCTAGCCTGGAGCAAGCCCGCAATGTAGGCGGCCGCCGCGAGCAAGCAAGATTGCGCGGCAAGTGACTGACCGCCCCGGCTTCCGTTTCGAACCACTCTCGCGCCGGAGTGTGCTCAAGCTCACATTGGCGAGCCCATTGGCGCTCCAGCTTATTTCTGCCGACGCAGCTGCTGGAGCAGCAACATACGCCTTTGCCGGTCAGTGGGGTCCCACAACGCTCTTTGACGACGCAGGTGCGCTGCTAAGCGAGACGGCCGTCCGCGTTCTTTCGCCCGGCACTACGGCGATAGCCACGCTCTACGACTCCAGAGAGCGAGCTTCGAATCTGAACAACCCTCTATCCACCAATACCGCCGGGATCCTGCAGTTCTTTGCCGATCCAGGCCAGTACGATCTCTCATTCAGCGGCCGTACGCTGAGGGTAACGGTCCCGATCGATCCGGTAGAGGCAGCTCAAGACCAGGACCTAAGTTCCCACCTGAACGACCTAGAAGCGCATGCTGGCCTCTACGCTTCCCCCTCAGCATCAAATACGTTTACTGAGCCGCAGACGTTTCAAACGCTCGTTGATGTCGGCGTCCCCGGAACCGGAGCAACTGGGTTCAGATTCAACGGCATCGAGGACGAAGCCCCCTTTGCCATCATCATCGGTGACACGAACCCGTTCTACGGGCAGCAAGACGACATCCTGCTCTGGGGATACAACCGCGGCGGCGGCGGCGCGAAATGGGTATCGACAGCGCCCTCATTCGGTTTTCAGATTGAGGCCAATGTTTATGATCAGGCACCGCCGGAGTCGGTCCAAGGTAACTACTTCGAGTGGAACCTCGACCACCAGTCCTCCGACGCCACGCACAATCAGCGCCATCTGGCGTTCCGTGCCGACAGAGAGCGGCCCGATCTCTACGCGTCCTGGCAATTTCAAATCAGCAGCCTGCCCTACGGGCATTTCGCCATAGCGAGCGGGCAAGACTTCCTCTTTGAGGTTCGGACAGACAAGGTCACGTTCCACCACGATGTTTACGTCGTGGGGAGTGTTGGTGTCGACGGCGATCTAAGCCTTGGTGGCAACGGCGCTCTAATCCTAGGATATCCTGGCGTACCGAATGTCTTTGTGTGGAAGAATGGAGCGGCGAGGATTAAAGCGGCTAGCTATGTGCATACACCATTGACGCTGCAGGGCGCGCCAGCACAATCGGCCGACCTATTACAAGTGACTTCGTCCTCCGGTATGACCCTGCTGAAGGTCCGAAACGACGGATTGATTGCCACAACCTTCATCAGCGACGTGAGCGACCGCGGTCCGTACTTCTATTTCCTCCCTGGCCAGATCGTCCTCGCCCTGCGAGGAGAGGCGAACTTTGGTGTCTTTCAGGGTGGCCAGTACGGCGGTGGTGCCGGCGTGATCGGCATCGCTAACGCAACGAAACCCCCTAGATCCGACCCAGGCGGGGGCGCAGTTGTATACGTCGAAGGGGGCTACCTAAAGTCGCGGGCCTCTTCGGGTGCAGTGTTCGACACGTCACGGCGAGCGCCTATAAGCAACCCGACTGGAGGAGTCACGAGGGACGCCGAGGCACGAATGGCAATCAGCACGATCTTGGGCGTGCTTCGAGCAGACGGTCTGATCGACAGCAGCCCGACCTCGTGACTCGGCGCCTCCGGCTCCTGAAGGTAATCGTTCAACCGATCTTCGTGATCGACGAGAACCAAGAGGCACTCTCGGAGCTAGACGTGCGACCGATCGAGGTTTCGGCACAGGATTGGCCGGCCTTCGCCAGCATCGGCTTTTCGCAGGCCATCGAGATACTTCGCCGGGAGGTCGAAGGTTCCGGCGGAGACTGAATGTTCCGTCGTTGATATACCTCGTGTAGGTAGGCTGGCAGGAACGATGACGATGCCGATGCCAGCGGCCGCTCCGGCCCTAGCTTCGAGGCTTGCCGGCGACAGAAACTAGGAGTACGAAGCGGCGATCATCGATCGATCGTCGCGGCGATGGTCGGCAATGCCCGATCGCGGTCGGAGATTGTCAAGGCGGGCATGAGCGGCCAATCGATTCCAAGAGAGGAATCGTCCCACCGTACGCCCCTGGATGCCTCGGGTGCGTAAGGAGCAGATATAAGGTAGAACAACTCTGACTCGGGCTCAAGGGTCACGAAGCCATGCGCAAAGCCTTCGGGGATGTAGAAGCCAAGCCGGTTCTCCGCGCTCAGTTCGACGCCGGTCCATTGTCGATTCCGGAGGTCAACTGCCACATCAAACACCCGGCCTTTGGTGCAGCGAACCAGCTTCGCTTCCT
>JAXDKF010000079.1:0-9528 GCA_034667265.1 Fimbriimonadaceae bacterium | reverse complement strand
CCTCCAAGCTCTCGAACTACCTCGCCTACTTTGAGGACGGGGTCTCCAGCGAGAGCTCCTAAGGCGCAGCCGATCGTGTCGAGCACGTGGATCTTGAGGCGCTCAACGTGCTCAGGGCTGATTTGATCGAAAGTGGCTTGCGCGGCAAACCGCGCCATTTTTTCTGTTTGGGTCATGTCCATGCCCGCCTGCTCAGGCTGCATGACTAACGAGGCGACAAAGCCCTAAATTGTTCCCGATACACTATCGGTTCCAGCGGCGTGCGCCTCGTTGGAAAATCCGAAATCCGCTACGGTTTTCCGTTCTTGCTAATTTCGAAGCAGCAGTGCGGACGGGCGCCGCGCTGGCATCGCTCGACAACCTTCGATCCCGTGATCGAGGAGAAAAGGCTATGCGCCACGCTGCAAGCGTGGGGCTCGACCGCGACCGCCTCGGCAAGAGGACAACTCCGCCCTTGCACGACCATGCTGTCCGGCGTTTCCGAGATGTCTGCAACCGCCCCGATCTCGGTAAATGCATCGAACGCCATCTTCACGCGATTCTCGAAAGCCAGGCGATCATGCCCGGGCGCGAGTTTGGCTCCCAGCCTTCGGCCCGTCTCTTCAAAGGCCTCGATCAATTGGGGCTCGGGCATGCGCTCATAGAGCACCTGAAGCATTTGCGCGAGCATCGCGCCGTAAGCTTTTGGAAAGAGCTCTTCACCCTCTTGAGTGAGCTCGAAGCTGTGGAATGGTTTTCGAGTGCCGGGCCGAACGCCCGCTTGATGCACTAAGCCGTCCCGCTCGAGGGTGTTCAGATGGGCCCTTACCCCGTTTTCCGTGATTTCCAGTTCCTTGGCTAACTCGGCCACCGTTCTGCTCGATTCCCGTAACAGGGCCACGATCCTTCCTCGGTTCGTGTTTAGGAATCGACGGGTGCTCGGACTCATACGTACTTGTATCCATAGCGACCGGTGCAGAGATTCCCGCGATCATTAAATCAATCAAATATTTCGCTTAAGAACGAAGCAAAACGAGATCTCAAACAGGGACGCGCAAGCAAAAACGTCAAGTCCGTTTGGAAGTTCACCGATTTAGCGAAGCACCGAAAATGAATTATCAGCACCTGGGACGAGGGTAGGAATTCGGCCAAACTGGCGTTCACGCATGTTGCCGTCTCAAACGGATGGATCCCCTCTCTTCCTGTGAGTAACTCGACCAAGCAAGCCGATTCGACCGAGCGCAGGGCCTATAACACTGGCCTGATCTCCGCCCTCTTGTTTTTCGCGGCGCTCGACATCGTGACGGGACTCGTCTTACTCCCTGCCTTCAACGCGAACGATCCTTACGGAAGCGTCGCGGCCATTTCTCGGTCCGGCCCGCTCGGATTTGTACGGAATCTGCACCATTGGTCGTCCGCGCTGATGCTGTTGCTTGGCGAGGTGTACATCGTCGTGGGCCTGTTTCGAGGGGCATACCGAAAGCCCGGCCAATGGCTGTGGGTCTCCGTCATCGTTCTCTTCCTTATTGGCGCCCTAATGCAGCTCACCGGGCATCTCTTGCCGATGGACGTACATGCAGTCCGCACGGCGGTGGTTGAGACGGGAATCGCTCAGAACGCGCCCGTAGTAGGGCAAACGCAAGCGGACCTGTTGCGAGGCGGGAGCACCGTCGGCCAGGCCACGTTCCGGCTTTGGTACACCAGCCACGTCGCCCTCCTATCGGTCGTTCTCATCTTGCTGATTGCCGCGATTTTCGCTGCCGCCCGCAAGCGAGGGATAAGACTCGTAAAGGCTAGCTGGATCGCCGCCTCCTCCCTCGTGGTTTTCGCGATGTCGATCGCCGCGCGGGCCCCATTCGGGTCGGCTGCCACGGCCTCGGACTTTGGAAGCTTCGCGACTCGGCCCGAGTGGTACGTGCTTCCGATGCACACGCTGCTCAACATCTTTCAGGGCATCCGGCCGACCTTGGGCTTCGTCGGATCGATGGTCATCCCTGGTATCGGACTTCTCTTGGTCCTTTCGATGCCTTGGCTGGATCGCTCCGGGCGCGCCGCCTGGCCCAAGGGCCTTGCCATCTTGGTGGGCGCGGGCCTCATCGCCCTCTTCATAATGGGATTGCACAATGTCGCGCCCGTAGTCGGAGAACAGATCGTGGCCTATACATCTGGCGGTGACGGCCCAGCCCAAAGACTAGATCCGGCAATGATCGCACAGGGCAGAGACCTCTTCAAGAAAGAAGGCTGCGGCGATTGCCACCGCATTAAAGGAGTTGGCGACACGATCGGTCCCGATTTGACGGACGAAGGAAGTCGACACGGCGATCCCACGTGGCATATCCGCCATTTGAAGGATCCGAAAGCCATGACCCCGGGCTCCACGATGCCCTCCTACGCAAAACTGAAAGACAACGAGCTCGCCGCCCTCGCGCACTACATGGCTTCACTCCGCAAGTGATCTCACGCGCTCGCCTCTCAATCTGTCATTGAGAACATCCAATGTCAATGCTGTACGGCTAACGGCGCGTCGGGTTCGTTGCCGGCACTAACGCATGTAATAGCCCTCGGGCGGATTCGTGTCCTTTTCGGAGAAACTGAGGTCACTACGCATCTGAACCCGAGCGGTATTCATCTGAGTAGATGCAGAAGATGCATAGATCGCGAAGCCTTCGAATTGACGATAAAAGCCGAAGGGCGCCCCAGTGTAGGGGTCGGTCGAGGTGTCCCCTAAGTCGGGTAGTTGCGCGGGAATCCTGCCCGCTTTCTTTCTCGCCTTAAGCAGCGCCAGGCAAACGCGGGCCATCCGGCGATAGACGTGCTGTCTTTCCCAGGCGACCCGGGGATCCACGGTCTTCGCGGTGGGCATATCCTTTTCCGCGGGAGCAGTGCCTGGCTCGCGACGCAGCTTGCCAACGATGGCAGAGAGCGGCGACGACTGCTTTACCGAGCTCGCGGAGCTACCCTCAAAGGCCTTCGAATAGGCCGGCAAAGACGAGAACCAAGCCTCTGCTCGGGCGAGCGCCTCTGCATCGTTTGCGCTACGACGCGTCGTATACCACCAGCCTACGATCATCCGCAGCTCGATGTCCACGGACGTCCTCACCCCGGATCGGATCAGGGCTGCGTGATTGGACATCCTTGCGCCTGCGTCCAAGTATTCGAAAGCTTGCTTCCACCTTCCTTCCCGGCCATGGAGCTTGGCCTCTATCTCCACCAGCCTCGCGCCTCCGTAAAGTCCGCTAAGGAGCGCGCTGATCTGCCCGGACGGCGCGCTCGAGTTCGGCACGCAATAAGGACGCTTTGAGGCGGCGACAAATAGATTGGCCGCTTTTTCAATTGCCGCGAAGTCCACGGCAGGACTCACCGCTGAAAGAGTGAGCTGAGGCTCGAGCTTCTTGTATTGCCCTGCTGCGTGCAGGTAGAGCGGAAAGGCGTTCTGATCAGCGGGAATCGAGCTCGGGACGTCAACGCCCTTTCTCATCCACACAGAGGTCGTGCCTTCGTTCCGCTTGGCCTTGGAGTACATGATCGCGGCGCCTGCACCTAGCACGACCACGCCCACAACCAACGCCACCCGACTCAGCGATCTCCGCATGCCTTCTTCTCCATTCTAAGAGAGATATGGCGGGCGAGAGGTCACACGGCAGCTACGCCAACTTACGCGCGACCACGTGGAACACATGCCAGTGCTTAGGCGTGCCCTGCGCCGTTTCCCCATCTCTTTCGACTTCCTCGAAGAAGAGCACTTCAAACGGGTTCAACAGCTCCTCGACCTGCTTCTTGGCCTGCGTCGTGTACCCTCGGTCCCGCCACTCGTCGTTGACCCCAAGGAGTTGGCACGAAAGAAGACCGCCCGGCTTGATCGAGTCCACCAGCCGCGGCCAGAACACGTCGAACTCGCCTGGGGTTAGAAAGAATAAGCAGAAATGCGCCACAACGACGTCGTAGCGGTCCATCTGCAGCTCTTGGAAATCTGTCTTCACCAGCTTCGCGGGAGCGCCGTTCGGCAGTCGCGACCGCAGGATTGCCAGAGCCTCATCTTCCGCATCGACAGCCGTGACGTGTAAGCCCTTCTCGAGCAGATGCACCACGCCTTGTCCAACCCCGCACCCCAGCTCCAGCGCCTCGCCTTCTGAAGGCAGATAAGGGTCGAGGTTCGCGTAATGCGGATGCAGCGACTTCGACTGCATCGCCTCGTAATACGCGGACCAGTCTTCTACAGGGGTGCTCATGCACGGAGATTATGAGCCCGAAGTCTCCCGTCTCCATCCATTTGGATGACGAGCGCTGCCTCGACACGTGGAACGCGAGCAACGCCCGATTCCAACCACCACCCTCGTGTCGAGGCTTTAATTCCCTGCAACCAATGTCCACCCGTCCACCGAATGGATGGTCCCTACGCTCGCATGAGAAGGGAGAGCCGCTTCTACGCCGGGGCACCGTGAGGCATGTTGCTTGGCGTCGAGGTGTCCTTCCCCGCCGCTCTCTTCTTCGAGTGGTAAGCCATCAGGATCATCAGGAACCCATAGAAGAGGGCATAGCCTGCGGTCATGAGCACCCAGAAAAGCAAGCCCGCGGCCGGGAGGAGCACGAGCAGCACGCCCAAGATCACCGAGGCGATGCCGCCCAGCGCGAACAGCCACTCGCCGTGGATCTCTTTCCGGAATCTGATTGCCGCGTAAACCTGCAGCACGCCCGTAACGATGGCCCATGCCGCCGCAAGGTACAGCAAGGCGACAGCCGTCGTGATCGGGAAGAACCACGCATACAGTCCCGCTAGGACGCCCACCACTCCTTCCAGCACTAGCAGCCACATTGGGGCGCCGGGCGTCTTCCGCAAGCTGTATCCGAGCACGAAAGCCAAAATTCCATCCACGAAAGCGTAAGCGCCGAACACGGTCACCATGGCCAGCAAGGCGACACCGGGATAGAGGAACGCAAGGACGGCAAAGACGATCGCAAGCAAGCCTCTGAGGGCCAGCACCCACCAATTCCTACCCATCGACTGAATCATGGAAGGCCTCCGGTCGACGCCGCGTCCAGAGATGCCAAATGCGGCTTCGTTACATTAATGGACTTCTTCTTGGCCACCGTTCCGAGCCCTCGGCGCGCGATTGTTGTAGCTATTTAACCGTCCACAGAACCAGCTACCCCGCTTGGTTTGATTCCCGAACACCCCACCCCTCAAAACCCAATGCCTGCCCCATCAATAGTCCCTTCTGCCCAACAATTCGCCCGCGTTCGGGCACATACTCCGTTGAACTTCTGATCTGGAGGATTTCCTTGCTTACAACGGCTGTACTGGCAGCACTCACCCTTGCTCAAGGCAACACGCAGGAGATGCGCCTGTTGCGTTATCCAAACGTCCACGGAAACGAGCTCGTCTACACGTACGCTTCCGACCTCTGGGTGTCCGACATGAGCGGCGGCATCGCCCGCAGGCTCACGAGCCACCCGAACAACGAATACCGCGCCCACTATTCGCCCGACGGCAATTGGATCGCGTTCACTGGCTCCTACGATGGCAACGACGACGTTTACGTAATCCCGTCGGACGGCGGCGAGCCCAAGCGCTTGACGTTTGCTACTACGGCTGACAACGTGGTCGGGTGGACGCCCGACGGCGAGGTCGCCTACATCTCGCGTGCCGGCAGCAACTTCGGCCAGCTTCCTCGCCTCTATCTCATCAGCCCGAACGGCGGCATGCCGGAAGCCACGCCTGTGCTGGAAGCGGTAGATGTTTCCTTTTCCGCGGACGGAACCAAGGTCGCCTACCATCGAATGCCGAGCAACCAGTTCAACTGGCGGCACTACCGAGGCGGCACCCAGGGTCGAATTTCGATTTACGATCTCAAAGCAAATAAATATTCCGAGCTTCCTTCGGGCCGCGAGAACTCCTACAGCCCCATGTGGATCGGCAACTCGATCTACTACATCAGCGACCGTGACAAGAGCACGATCAACCTGTTCCGCTACGATCTAGGAAGCAAGCAGGTCAAGCGTCTCACCGAGTTCACGGATGGAGATATCAAGTGGCCCTCCACCGATGGCAAGACCATCGTGTTCGAGCGAGACGGCTACCTTTACACCTACGATGTCGCCTCAGACCAGCTCGTCAAGCAAAGCCCGCGAGTTCTGTCCGACGCGGTCATGGCGCGGCCGATGCTGCGCTCGCTTGGGAGGCAGATCAGCCACGTCACCCTTTCGCCGTCCGGCGTCCGAGTCGCCGTGGAGTCGAGAGGAGAGCTCTTCAGCGTCCCCGTCAAAGCGGGCGACGTCCGTAACCTGACCAACACCGCCTCGTCCCGCGAGCGCTATCCCACCTGGTCCCCAGACGGCCAGACCATCGCCTATGCAAGTGACGCGGGCGGTACTTGGCAGCTCTACTCTCAGCCCCAGATGGGCGGAAAAGGAACGAAGCTGACCAGCATTCCAAGCACGTCCTTCACCGCTCTCGATTGGTCGCCCGACTCCAAGAAGATCGCATTCGCCACCCGCGATTACAACCTCCAGGTTTTCGACCTAGCATCACAAACCGTCTCCACGGTCGATCAAGACGAATTCGGACCCATTCAGGCCTTCGATTGGTCGCCGGACGGCAAGTGGATCGCCTACGTGAAGACGGGCAAGAACATCTTCGGATCGGTCTACCTCTACAACCTCGCGGACAAGAAGACCAGCCGAGTGACCGACGGCAGCTTCCGCGACGACGCGATCTCGTTCGACCAATCGGGCAAGTACCTCTACGTCGTCTCCGGCCGCGAGGTGAACCCAGGAAGCGGCGAAGACCTGGATGTGAGCACCGCCACGGTTCGCCAGCGGATCTACATGATCGTTCTCGGAGGCGAGCAGCAGAATCCGCTCAACGTGCCTAGCGATGAAGAGCCGCTAGCGGCCGCCGCACCGCTTCCCGGCGGAACGCCACCGCAGCCGGGCCAAGGCGGTCCACCGCCCGCAAGTCCAGCCCCCGGGAGCACGCAAGCCGGCGCCACCCGAAACCTGCCGGACGTAAACGTGAACTTCGAGGGACTGGGCGGCAGAATCGTTCCGCTCCCCATGCCCCCCGGCAACTACCCGTTCATCTTAGGGGTGAAAGAAGGACTGCTTTTCTCCGCCGGCTCTGGCATTGCCAAGTTCGATCTGAGTAGTCGAGAGACGACCCCGATCTTCTCCGGCACGCTGTCCTTCATAACCTTCAACCCTGCCCGTTCTAAGATGGCCTACATGGGTCCCGGCGGCCTCGGCGTGGTCGACCTGCGCCCTGGAGTGAAAGCCGGCGATGGGGCCGTCGATGTGAGCAACGTGGAGGCGCTCATAGACCCTCGCCAAGAGTGGAAGCAGATGTTCTGGGACGCTTGGCGCTGGGAGCGTGACAACTTCTACGATCCTAAGATGCGCGGGCTCGATTGGCAAGCAGTGGGCGATCACTACGCGGCCTACCTTCCCTATGTCGCTCATCGTAGCGATCTCACGTACGTACTCGGCCTCATGATCGGGGAGCTCGGCACTTCGCACACCTATACCGGAGGCGGCGATCCGGGTCTGCGAACGGCGCCCATCGTAACGGGCCAGCTCGGAGCCGACTACGATGTGGCGAACGGCAAGGTCCGCATCAAGCGCCTCTACCGAGGCGCGAGCTTTACCGAAGCACGCCGCGGGCCGCTCGGAGATCCGGGAGTCAACATCAAGGAAGGCGACTACCTGATCGCGATCGACGGCATCCCCGTCGAGCCGAACGTGAATCCTGACTCCTTGCTCGTCGACAAGGCCGACAAATACGTCACGCTGACGGTGAACAGCTCTCCAACCGACACAGGCGCGCGCAAGGTGAGAGTGCGCCCGATCCCCGACGAAACGCAACTCCGCTATGAGGAGTGGGCCGAGGCCAATCGCAAGATGGTGCAGAAGCTTTCGGGCGGCCGCATCGGCTACGTGCACGTCCCGAACACCGCGTATGAAGGCGCTATCGAGCTCGTGAAGGGCTACTACGCCAACGTGGACAAGGACGCGCTGATCGTGGACGAGCGGTTCAACGGCGGCGGCTTCATCCCAACCGCGTTCATCGACCTCCTCTCTCGCCAATACGAGACCTACTTCCGTGGTCGCCACGGCGCCGATATGGGCTTCCCGATACGCAGCATTAACGGCCCCAAGGCGATGCTGATCAACAGCTACGCCGGCTCAGGTGGGGACATGTTCCCCTACCTGTTCCGACGCCAGAAGCTTGGGCCACTTATCGGCACGAGAACCTGGGGCGGCCTTGTCGGCTACAACGAGCAGTACGCGCTAGCCGACGGCGGTTACGTGACCGCGCCCGAGGCGGCTTTCTATGAGCCTCGTACCGGCGAGTGGATCGCGGAGAACAAGGGCATCGACCCGGACATGGAGGTCGACGCACGACCGGACATGATCTCCGCCGGCGAGGACCCGCAGCTCGAGACCGCCATCAACTATCTGTTGAAGCAGCTCAAAGAGCATCCCATCCCCAAGGTGAAGCGCCCGGAGCCTGTGCCTATCAAGCCCTGATCGGGACTTGGGACTCGAAACTCGAAACTTCGTCCGGTTCCGAGTTTCCGGTTCGGGATTTGCCGGTTCCTCCGGTCTGGGTCTCAATTCCGAGTTCCGAGCTCTGAGTTCTCATTCAACGCTGCAAAGGATTGCGTACTACTTGCCTTTCAGCCTCGCGACCGCTGCCTGAGCCGTCCGCCGCATGAAGTGCAGACTGTGCGTGGTTACGGGCTCGATGAAGGGCACCGCCGCCTTGTCGCCGTAAGCCGCGAGGGCGTTGATCGCGTCCCGGCGCGCGTTGAACGACCGCTCCTGAACCACCTTGACCAAGGCGTTGAACACGCGCCTGTCGCCAGGCTTGTCCTTCAGGCGGCCCAGCATGCCGATTGCGTGCACTCGAAGCTTCTCGCTGTCTGGGTGCGCCATGACTCCTAGCGCCATTTCTCGCGCTCGGTCCGGGGCAGTTCGAGCGAAGTAGTCAAGGGCGATGATCCGGAACTGGTCGTTGTAGGAAGGCATCTGCCATGCGCGCTCCGCCAGCGCATCGTCCTTCTCGCGGGCCAAGATCGAGTGAAGCGCGTTCTGGCGGATAACCGGGTTCTGATTCTGCTCAAAGGTCTCTCGCAGCCAGGCCACCGCCTCATCCGAGATCTTTCGGTCAGGCGGCACGCTCGTCAACGCATTGAGCAGCCGCGGATCCTGCGCCCCATCGGTCCGAGCCAAATTCAAAAGATAGGCCTCGTCCTGCACGTGCCCAAGGAGCCGGATGCGCAGATCCACGTTCTTCTCTTCATCTGCCAGACGCTTGACCTGCTCGCCGGACAGCACGGAGATATGATCGTCGTCCAGCCGAGCCTTGGCCGCCGCGTTCGGCGCGTTGCGATACAGCGCCATGAAATCGTCCGCCGAAAGCTTGTCCTTGTACTCGACCGAGCCCATGAGGAACACCTCGGGATCGACGAGCAGGGGCTTGCCCGCGAGATCGCCCAGAGGCATCCGAACCTCTTCGGTAGCCGTGTGCACCGACTTCTTGACCAACTCAGT
>JAXDKF010000078.1:0-7114 GCA_034667265.1 Fimbriimonadaceae bacterium | reverse complement strand
GCGATCACGGTATCCAGGAGGTTGTCGGATCCATCGTAGAGCTTCAAGGTCAAAGGCGAGTCGTTATCTGAGCCGAAGTCGCCCGTGTCCAAGCTGAAGCCCGAGATCGCTGAGCTGAATTCGATCGTGGTTCCTGCTGTATTGCTGAATGAATAATCGAGAAGGGCCTGCTGTCCATCGAGAGATGAATTACCGGCCCCCAAGTCCCAGATCCTGAACTGTTCGCCGGCGATTAAGGTGACGTCGACTCCGGATCCGCCGGCGTTCGCGAGCACGAATGGAGAGGAAACATCGATGGCTCCATGATAGGGAACGATGAAGGATTCAAAGTCGATCACCGACGCCTGCGCGGTAACAAATATTACGAGCGAACCGAAAGCTGTGGCCAATACCTTTCGCGACATCATCGAATCATCCCTCCACCTTAGACACAGTCATTGTGAGCCATCGCAAACGCTCTCAAACGTCTAGCACGCATTACCGGTACGACTGCGAGGATCCAAAAACAGAAGGGACCACCCAGCGTGCCGCCAGGTGGTCCACGAACGTCGACGTGAAGCCTTACTTACTTGCTTTTCGTCGCCGTCGGATGAGGAGGGCCGATCCCGCCGCGAGGCCGAGCATCGTCGCCGGCTCCGGCACCGCGCCAAACGTGACGTTGTCCATGTAGATGCTGCCGGGGAACGCTCCGCCGCCTGTGAACACGACCTTCCTTACACCGACTGCACTGCTGGAGAGCAGCGCGAAATCTCCGTTGCCGATGTTCTTGCTCGCGTCGTATGAGACCGCGACTGTGTCCAACAGATTGTCTGAGCCATCGTAAAGCTTGATCGTCAGAGGAGTATCGTCGTCGGCTCCCAGGTCGCCGGCCTCCATGCTGAACCCCGAAATCGCGGAGCTGAACGTGTACGTGGTCCCGACAGGATTTGTTGGAAAGAAGTCCAACAGCATATGCGCATGGGACGTGCCGCTAGAATACACGGTGAATCCAGTGCTTCCCGCCGTAACGGTCACGTCAACTCCCGAACCTCCCACGTTGTTGAACGACAGAGGTGAGGAGTAATCGCCGGACGCCAAACTCTCGAAATCGATAACGGCAGCGCTACCAAAACCTGGAATCGCTAGCAAAACAAACGCGGTAGGCAAAACCTTTCGCAAAAACATTTAAAAACCCTCCAACAAGCAAATTCATTGTATAGGGTCTTGCATGTCGTGAGGGGGAAATGAGCCTATTCCTGGTAAGAGTGCGGGGCGCTCGCGAGGTACAAAAAAGCCCCCAACCCAGTGAAGGATTGAGGGCTTAGAAACCAGAGTCGCCTTTAGGCTTTGCGCGATCGTCGTCGTCGGATCAGGAGGGCCGATCCGGCGCCGAGGCCGAGCATCGTCGCCGGCTCGGGCACCGCCCCAAAAGTGACGTTGTCCAGGAAAATGCTTCCCGGATACGGGCCGCCATTCGTAAACACAACCTTCGAGACGCCAGTCGCGCTGCTCGAAAGCAGAGCGAAGTCCGGGATCGTCGCGGAAGCATCCCATGGCACGGAGACTGTATCCAGCAAGTTGTCAGAGCTATCGTACAGCTTGATCGTCAACGGCGTATCGTCGTCCTGGTTGTAGTCCGCGGCTTCCAGGCTAAACCCACTCACTGCGGTGCTGAAGGTGATGACGGTGCCCGTGTTTCCAGCTACATCGTAGTCGAGCAAAGCGTGGTTATGGGTCGGACCCGTGTCGTACACAGACATCGTCCCACTGGTACCACCCGACGTGATGGTGACGTCGACACCCGAGCCGCCAACATTGGTGAACGATAGAGGCGACGAGTGTGCACCTATCGACAAGCTTTCAAAATCGATGACTGCGGCATTCGCTCCGACCGGAATCACGAGCGAGACGAACGCGATCGGCAATACCTTTCGCAAATTAATCATAAGGAGTCCTCCCTCCAACAAGCCCTTACATTGTAGCGACAAACTATTGTGTTGGCAATCGCGAGGACCCAGCAAAAATATTTCCCAGCAGGAATGCTGGGAAGGAGCTCCGGCGAGGCTACTTACCGAGCTTCTCGCGGATCGCGGGAATCGCTTCGAAAAGATCGGCGACCAGCCCATAATCCGCAAAGTCGAAGATGGGCGCGTCGGGATCTTTGTTAATCGCCACGATGACCTTGCTGTCTTTGATGCCCGCCATGTGTTGCGTCGATCCGCTGATCCCTGCCGCGATATAGAGATCGGGGGCAACGATCTTTCCCGTTTGGCCGACCTGCAGCTCGTTAGCCGCGATGCCTGAGTCCACAGCGGCTCGAGTCGCTCCGGCCGCGCCCCCAAGAGCGTCGGCGAATCCGCCGATCACGCTCTCAAAGGTCTGAGCATCTTTGAGCGGGCGTCCGCCGCTAACGATCACCTTCGCTTGTGTGAGGTCGGGACGCTGGCCACCACGCGCGCTAACGCCTATCCGTTTGGTCTTTCCGGCGCCATCGATCTGAATTGGAGAAACCGGCGACGATCCGCCGCGTTCTGTCTTGGCAAATCCGGCGGGACGGACGGTAAGGACCACGGGCTCGGAGAGGACTTCGACGGTTGCGATGATGGATCCCGCAACCATCGGGCGCTTGAACGAGGTCGGCGATTCGGCTGCGATAGCGTCCGTCACCATCGCCGCATCCAGCAGGCCGGCCAGCCGCGCAAGAACATCTTTGGAGCGCATGGCGGAAACGGCTCCAATGTGAGTGTAGCCGCCGGCTTGGCCCGCGAGAGCTTTGGCCAGCGCATCGGCGTTCGGGATCTCTGCCAAACCCGCTGACAAGACTCTCTCCGCGCCCACATCCATAGCGGGTTCGCCAGTGAGTTGCAAGAGATCGAAGCTTGCGCCGATCGCCCGCGCGAATGAAGCGCCCGGGGCAGCGTCGTTGGCATCGAACGCAATCCAGAGAAGCTTGGCCATTAGAGCACACCTTTCTCGCGCAGCGCGCTGACCAGCTCGTCAACCGATCCCACCTTACGCCCTGCTTGCCGCGCTGCGGGTGCCTCAATCTTGGTAATTCGAGTCTTGGGAGTCGCTTGCGTCAGACGAGAACGTTTCTCGAGCGGCTTGCTGCGCGCCTTGATGATGCCCGGCAGAGCGATATAGCGCGGCTCGTTGAGGCGTAGGTCTGTTGTTACGACGCAAGGAAGGGAAAGTTCGAGCGTTTCATCTCCCGTATCGGTTTCGCGAGTGACCTTGAGGGAGCCATCGGCCCTCTCGATTTTTGCGGCGAACGTCGCCTGGGGCCAATCCAACTTTGCCGCGAGCATCTGGCCGGCCTGGTTGTTGTCGTCGTCCGTGGCCTGCTTGCCCATCAGGATGATGTCGGGCTGAAGCTCTTTGACCAGAGCCGCCAATTCGGCTGCCACAACCGTGGAGTCCAGCGGGTCGGTCGTCTCCACCAGCAGCGCCTTGTCCGCTCCCATGGCGAGCGCTTTTCGTAGCTGCTCTTCGGTCTCAGGACCACCGATCGACACAGCGATGATCTCGATGGACGGATCTTTTTCCTTGAGCCGGACGGCTTCCTCGACCGCAATCTCATCGAATGGATTGATCTCGAATTTGAGGCCGGTGGTGTCGATACCCGATCCATCGGGCAGCGGCTTGACCTTTGCGAACGGGTCCACAACCCGCTTGATGGGAACAAGGATCTTCATAGGGCAGCGCTAAGCCGCATCCAAGCGGTTTCGGCGCTGGAGATTTTACACCCGCGACGAAGGCGGCGTTCACGGCGACTACATCAGCCGGTGGTCAAGGAACCCATTTGCACGACCTCGAAATTCGAGCCCTGCACGGTCTTCAACGTGTTGAGCTGGTCATCGTCCCAACGTGCGTCGGGCGCGCCGGAGATGTACCAATTGCTGCCGTTATCGGCGACGATCATGCCGTACTTCTTGAGCGCGCGGAGGATCACCTGGGCTTGAACAGGGAAGCCGGAGATATCAAAACTCGCTTTGAGCCTTACGCGCATGCCCATGGGCGGGCGGTTGGGATCGGTCGACGAGCTGGCGTAGTGCCGCGCTGGTGCTACGTAAGCCTGGCGGGTGCGCGAAACGGTGAAGCGGAGCGCGTGATTGATGGCGCCCGCCGCAACTTCATCGTAGCGAGCAAGACCCGGGAATATGGGTAAGCCCGCGGCGTCCGCGGAGGTCCATCCGGCAGGACGGATCGTGTTGTTAGTCAGATTGAAGACCGCGCCGGAACCGCAATCCCATGCGCCGCCGTTGGGGTGGCTGTCGAAGGTCTCGTAAAGCTTCCAGTTGTCTCGGTCGATCACGATCACATGGCGATCGCCGGACGAGCTCGCGCCGCCTTCGATAGGAGCGTTCGAAGGAATCGGGTAGGGCCCGGCGTCGCTCTCGTCCGGATAGTAAAAGCTGACCGGCACCTTGTCCTGCGAACCGCTCACCACGATGTACGGGATGCCGAATGGGCCGCCGTTCCAATCCGCGCCGAAGTCAGGGTGAAGTCCGGTGTTCAAGCCGATGCTCGCGATCAAGTTGGCGGAATTTGCATCTACCGGCGCGGAATCGATCGCCGTGTTCCAAGGATCGTTGGCCGGGAAGACGCGCTTCCCGTTGAGGCTTGCGTTCGGGCCGAGCGCGGGCACGCCTGATGATCCGGTCGTAGCAGGTGCGCCTGTTGAGCCGGTCGTTGCGGACGCGCCAGTGCCGCCAGTGGCTGGGGTTCCTCCGCCGCCACCTGCTCCTCCGCAGCCAATGAGGACAGATACGAAGGCTGCAACTACGAGCGCGGGCATCAAACGCATCGTACGCTTGATTCCAGATCACCGAGGTTTGATCAGCCGAGATTAAGGCCAGGTTGATGCAAAAGCGGACTCAGAGGCTATCTTGCCGGCTAGTTCCTCAGCGGCTTCCCGTTCTCGAGCATATGCCGAATCCGGGCGAGGGTCAGGGGTCTTCCGCAGAGGTCGACGAACTCTTGCCGCTCGCGGACAAGCGCCTCTTCGTAGGAAGTTGGCTTCACGAAGACGCACTTCACCTTGTCGCCGATCACGCGGTCATAGTCTGTGAGCGTTCCGCGCGACTTTCCATCGTCGAGCAACCGATCGATGATGCCACCGACAGGCCCCTCCATCTGCTTCCACGCGGGAAGGTCGGAATGGCTCGCTTTCAGTGCCGCGGCCTTGGCTTCGGCCAGCAAACGGTCCGGATGATAAACCGTAACATCGGTGGGCCGAAGGTAGCCCAGCTCTCGCGCCTGGTCGGCGTTGGGAGCTGTAGTTCCTTCGGTCAGGACGATTGCTGCATCCCCAAGCCGCTTCGCCGTTTCCTGATTGCGCAGGCGCATGATCACGGTTCCGCGTCCGCCCGGAATGAGACCGACCCGGGACTCCGGCAAGCCGATCTGGCACTCCGGACCGGCCACGACCTGGGAGCAGGACATCGCGAGCTCGAGGCCCGCGCCCAACGCATAACCCCACACCGCGGCTACCGAGGGGATCTGCTCGAGCAGCGAGCCCAAACGGTGCAGTGCGCGCAGCTCCTTGTCGATCAAGTCGAAATGGGCCTCTTGAATCGAGGTGTGGAAGAAATTCAGATCGTAGCCAACGGAGTAAACCTTGGCCTCGCTCGTGAGGACCAGCCGCTGGACCTTGCCGCTTTCCAGAAGATTGGTGAGCTCGCCGACCAACTTGGGTGTGATCGATCCCATCTTCGTAGTCAGGCAGAACGCCGTCACGCCGTCGCCGAGGTCGCGCAGGTTGTGCGATTCGCCCGTGGAAAGTATCGGGTAATCCTTGATCGTCGAATACTGCGGCTCGGGCGCGGTCGCGTGATACTGACCGTCGAATCCTAGAACCGTGGCCTTCTCATAGAAGGGCTTCAACTCGACTCCGATCCTCTCAGGACCGATCGCGTCGATCATTCCAAACGGTCCCTTTTCCCAGCCGAACCCCCACATCATCACGCGGTCGAAGTCGCGCACGGAGTGGCTGATCTCTTCCTTCAGATAGTCTGCGTATTTCAGCGTGGGTACGAGATACGCGCGTAGAAACTCTCCGACCTAATCTCGCAGATCCAACGCTTCTCGGACCCGCTCTCCCAAGGGCAATCTCGCAAGCCGCTCCAAAGAGTCGAATTGCGGCTCTCGCCGGTTTCGATATGCGAAGGTCTGTAGATCCAGGGCCAAGAGCTCTTTGCCCTCTTTCCGGTAATAGCCGTGGCCGGACTTGTCTCCGATCCACCCACGGCTCAACAAGGCTTTCATCGACGCCGGAGTCTGCAGCGCGCTTCGGTAGGGGTCCTTGGGACAGCGGTCCAGCAGGTTGTTCGCGATGTCCTGCATGATGTCGAGCCCAACGAGGTCGTTCAGACGGAAGCTGGCGCTGCGCGGACGGCCCAGGAACGGACCCGTGATCGCATCGACCTGCTCCACGTTGAGGTGAAGCTTCTCCGCAATGTGGATCGCGTGAAACATGGACCACATGCCGTAGCGGTTAGCGATGAAACCCGGCGTGTCCTTGGCCAGGACGACTCGCCTCGCGACCCTCTCCTCGAGGAAACGGGACATCGCGTCGACTGCGGCTGGGTCGGTTTCAACGGTGGGGATCAGCTCGAGAAGCTTCAGGTAGCGCGGAGGATTGAAGAAGTGGGTGCCCAGAAACCGCCTTCTGAAGGATTCGGATCTTCCCGCGGCCAGGAGCGAGATCTCAAGCCCGCTCGTGTTGGTGGAGATCATCGCGTTCGGCTGGAGCACGTCCTCGAGGGCGGTAAAGAGGTCCCTCTTGATGCCCATCTTCTCGACGACCGCCTCGCAAACCCAATCGGCTTCGGTGACCCAGCCCAGGTTTTCGTGGATGCCTCCCACTCGGATCCGGTTCGATCGGTCGTTGACGTAGAAATGGGCCGGCTTGGACTTGCGAGCTCGGTCTAACCCAGACTCCGCGGTTTGGGCGTTGATGTCTAGCAGGGTTACTTCAAAGCCGAGGTTCGCCAGGTGGGCGGCGATGCCGCTGCCCATGGTCCCCGCGCCAAGCACTGCGACGCGGTTCGCGCGAATCCAAGAGTCGTATTGGGAGGTCTCGAGAGCCATCGTCAAAGCGGTGCAAAGGATACCGTTTGGGGAGATTGCCGAT
>JAXDKF010000077.1:0-3917 GCA_034667265.1 Fimbriimonadaceae bacterium | reverse complement strand
AGCTTCGCGTAGTCCAAGTCCTTCTGATACGGCCAGTCGTTGAGGATCACAAAGTCTGCTCGATAGCCTTCCGCGATTCTCCCGAGGTCCTTCTCGCGCTCCATGGCATACGCCCCGTTCGCCGTGTAACACATCAAGGCTTCGTCGAACGAGATGTTCTGCTCCGGGTGCCAGATCGCGCCGGTCATGATCTTGCCCGTCACCGCCGTGTTGATGCCGGCGAAAGGATCGATGGTCACCACCGGCCAGTCGGACCCAAACGCCAACTTCGCTCCGGAAGACAGAAGGGACCGGTACGCATAGCTGCTCTTCGTGCGCTCGGGGCCGATGATGTCATCCGCGTATCGGCCGTCGTCGGCTTTGTGATACGGTTGCATCGACGCGATCACCCCGAGCTGCGCAAAGCGAGGAATGTCGGCAGGCAAAAGATGCTGAGCGTGCTCGACCCTGAACCGCCTTTCCACGATCTTAGGCACCGAGGCATACAGATCGAGAAGATCGTGATTGGCTTGATCGCCGATCGCGTGCGCAATCACCTGCAGGCCCGCATTCGCAGCCAGCGGAAAGCCTTTCGCGTAAGTGCCGTCGAGCGCGCCTGGTTGAGGCACGCCCCGCGGATCTTTCCCGGGCAACGGCTTCGTGAACGGCTCGTGCATAAACGCGGTGCGAGATCCCAACGATCCATCCATGTACGCCTTGACGCCCTTGGCCTCGACCCACCCGGGCACGCCTACCCAATTCTTGATTCTCGTTACGGTGTCCGACCACGCACCTGCAACGTCTCCGTAAAGGCTCGCGCGGATCGTGGGCTCGGGCTGGCCCTCGTAGCGCCTCCAAACATCGAACTTCGAAATCAAGCAGATGTCGCTCACCGCGGTGACGCCGTGGCTATTGGCTTCCTTGATAGCGGCAAGCAGGCCCTCGTATTGTTCGTCCGGCGTCGACGGCGGCACGGGGATCAGGTCGAGCGCCGCATCCCGCAGAATTCCGGTTGGCTCCTTTGTCACGGGATCGCGATCGATCACGCCGCCGGGCGGATCGGGCGGACCATCCTTGCCGATGTGCGCGTGCACCAGCGCGGCCGTATTGACAAGCGCGGAGTGTCCGTCCATGCGCTTGAGGATCGCCGGGCGATCGCCTGTCACCGCATCGATCCATTCCTTCGTGGGCTGCTCTTGGCCGGGCCAGCTCTCGGCCGACCATCCGCGACCGTTGATCCATCGCCCTTGCTTGACATTGGCCGCATACGCCTTCACCCGCGCGATGAAATCTTCCTTGCTCGAGGCCTCGCGGAGCTGGAGCTGGAGGAGCGTGTCCCCATGCTCGACCAGGTGGGCATGCGAATCGATCAGGCCTGGAATAAGCAGCTTGTTCTGCGCGTTGACCACCACCGTATTCGGCCCCACCAGATCCGGCGTGCTCTTGCCCACGTAGCTGATCCGACCTCCGGCGACTGCGATGCTGTCGGCCTCGATGACCTTTCCATCGGTCCAGATGCGGGCGTTCAGCACGACCATTTCCGCGGCCGCTGGTCGGGTGGCGATGAGGAAGAGCAGGGAGGTGAGCATGGTGTTACGGTGTTACGGTGTTACGGTGTTGCGGTATTTCGGGTGTCGCGGCTTTACGGGTTGGTGCCTGATGCTCCGTAGGCCGCAGAGCGTTAACACCGTAACACCGCAACACCGCAACACCGTAATACCGTACACCGAACCCCCGCCGTTGCATACTAGTCAGTCAACTACCTCCACGAGGAGGGTCTACATTGTGAGAAAGGGAATCTGGTTACTGGTGATTCCGGTCGGCTTGGCCGCTGGAGTCTTGCTGCCGCTGGCAGTGCTTCGATCCGATGAGATACGGAGCTACTTTGAAAAGGACTCAGGGCCGTTGGCGCCCGAGGTTTCAGTCCATGCCCGAGAGGTGCGCACTCAGCGCATCGTCTTGCCTAAATATGCTATCCGTGCCGCTTCGTTGGACGGCCCAGTCCGCTGGGAAAACGCTTGGGATAAAGGCAGACGGAGCGGGAGAAAGACGCGCCGCTATCGCCGACTCGACAGAAGGACCAGAGCACGGTTTCAGCAGGAAGACGCCAAAGCCTGGCAAAACGCTTACCGCCTATTGCAAAACGAACGGCGTGGACACCTCGAGTAGGGGCGGTAAATCGTAAATCGTAAATCGTAAATCGTAAATCGCCCGGACCGGATTCACGCCCTCCCATCAATTTGTCATCCTGAGTGAGGCCGGCAATGCGTTCAAATCACGCCCGCTGCCGAGCGAAGGACCGCCGCAGGCCCAAGAATTCCGCTGCCTCCAGACGCCAACCGACGCTGGCCAATGGCTGACCACGCGCAGGTGTCTGGAGGCTAAAGATGGTGATGTACGAACGATGGCCCCCCCAATGCACTCTTTCTCGGCTCGGGTCTCGCCTCCCGTCAACGGGGGTAGACAAACGGGCCAAGTGGTTGTAGAAGGGAAGGTTACGTTGCTCTCAGCTCTCAGCCCTGCAGCTCTATCACATTCGGCTTCCAATCGAGCTTCTCGAGCACGCTCATATAGTCCTGCTCCGTCAGCTCATCCGGCCTCTTCCCAAGCAGCGCCACGACCACGCCCTCCATAACATTCGTCGCGAAAGTCTCGCCCCCCATCATCGGAGTCGTCGTGATAGCGCGAGCCGCGCCAGACTCCCGCAGCAGCTCCAAGTCCGCAATGCGCAAGGTTTGCGTGATGATCGTCTTCCCGGCGAGGTCGTTCGGCGCGTAGCGCCGGATGTAGTGCCAATCGCCCGCGATCACATCCGCCTCGGCAAACACTTTCGGAAATTTCGGCGTGCGCTTCTCTTGCTTCTCGCCCGTCGGATAAAACCACTGGAAGGGAAGCCGGGTGATGATCGGCAGGACGACCTTGCCCAATCGCCGCACCGCCCCATAAGTCCGCAACGGAATCGGCAAGCCGATGCCGAAAAGCAAATCCCCGAACGTGGTCTGAGCGCCGACGTCGGTCAGCGCCTGCGCCATCCCAAATCGATCCACCGCCGAAACCAAAAGCACGCGTTGCTTCTTGAAATCGATCATCCCATCGCGCTGCAGCGCCAAAATTGTCTCCCGCTCCAGCGTGTGCTTCAGGCCGCTGCCATCCACTACGGGCGTTTTCTTGGCTCCCCCGATCATGCGCAGGATCTGGCTAAAGGCGTACTTCTTGTCTCCCACCACCACATAGATGTCCGCGCCGCCAACTCCAAGCGCATCGACCTTGCCGTCCAAATCGGCGAACAACTGCTCGAACTTCTTCATGTCGCCGTTCGTGCCGATCCGCTCGATCACAAACGGCTCACCGAGGATGTCCAGCTCGTGTTTCTTGTCTCGTTTGCCCGTGCCGAGGCTCACCGAAACGACGCGCTTCATCAATACACCGCGAGCACTTCGATCTCGATGTCCACGCCTCGCGGAAGGCCCGCGGCGGCAACGGTCGAGCGGGCCGGCGGATCCTCGCCGAAGAACTCCGCGTAGACCTCGTTCATCGCGGCAAAGTGGTCCATCGACGAGAGGAAGATCGTCGTCTTCACCACGTTATGGGTCGAGAGGCTGGCCGCGTTCAGAAGTCCCTTGATGTTGTCCAAGACGCGTTGCGTCTGCACCGTGATGTCGCCTTTGACCAGCTCGCCGGTGGGGGTGAGCGGGATCTGCCCGCTGAAGAAAACGAAGCGCCCTTCCGCGCGAATGCCCTGGCTGTAGGGTCCGATCGCCGCGGGCGCCTGGGCTGTTGAGATGACTTCGCGGGTCATTGCCGCTTCAGGTTACCAAAGAGTGCGTCCGGGCCCCTTCCCCTTATTGGCCGGATGCATTGTGCGCTACCTCCCCTTGCGCCGATGTTCGTGCGGCGGAGGGGGAGGTCGACGGAGTCGGTAGGGGTGCATTCGAGGG
>JAXDKF010000076.1:0-18170 GCA_034667265.1 Fimbriimonadaceae bacterium | reverse complement strand
CTCGGGCGTCAATGTGACGATGAACGAGGGAGCCGACTTCCGGATCTACGATCTCGGGATGTTCTCCGGCGACAGTTCGCTGAACGGCGAGCAGGCGCTGATCGACATGAGCTGGAGCACTTTCACGAACACGAGCGGGACGGCGATCTCGTTCAGCTCAGATGTCAGCGGCTTCAGCTTGGATGCAGGCGACTTCGGGTCCGACGAGGATACGCCTCTCACGATTCGACTCTACGACGCGTCCAACAATCTTCTGGACACGATATCGGCAAATTGGAGCGCGAGCGCCAACATCCCGCCCTACGCGCACCTGGCAAGTAGTGCGACGGGTGTCCGAAAGGTCGTCTATACGTCAGGCGGGAATTTTCCCGGCAGCACGTTCATCGACAACGTCACCTTCACGGCCGCGCCTGTACCAGAACCAGCGAGCATGCTCGTGCTCGGGACTGGAGCGCTAGTGTTGCTTCGAAGGCGACGGGCAAAGAAAGCCTAAGAGCGCATACGGTCGAGGTCTTCGCGGGACGGAGTCGCCACACCGACGTGCTTCACGACGCTTGCCGCTGTCTGAGCGGCAAGCTCGAACACCGCTTTGTCGAACCCTATTGCGGCCAAGCCTAGCGCCACGGTAGCGATCACGGTGTCCCCCGCTCCCGCGGTGTCATACACCTCCACGCGAGGCGCTTCCACACGGACCTCGGACGGCCCGACGGCGACCATTCCACCCTCTCCAAGCGTGATCAATACGGAGTCGACCTTTTGCTCTTCGAGGATCTTCCGAGCGGCTTGTGGGGCTTCTGAATGGGGCAAGCCGTTCCAGAGGCCAAGCAGCTCGGCAGCTTCGCTCCGATTGAGCGACGTCAGGGTGGCGCCGGCATACAAGGGAACAGACCTTGGCTTCGGATTCACGACGATCGGTACTCCCCTCTCTTTTGCCTTCGCGATGACCTGCTGGGCCAAGAGACCGGTGAGTGCGCCCTTCAGGTAATCGCTCAGAACGATCACGTCGGCTTGGTCCGCCATGGCCAGCGCCGTATCCACAAGACGGCTCTCCACGTCGGAAGGGACGGCCGCTTCTTCTTCGTGGTCGATGCGCAAGACCTGGTGGGAGTGATCGGCCACCACGCGCGTCTTGCGGGTGGTGGGGCGGGAGGCGTCGGTAACGAGGTGCTCCGCCTCGAGGCCCTGATCCCGCAGGGACTGCCTCAGGAACTCGCCGGCATCGTCGCACCCAATGACGCCAAGGATGCGGGTATGAGCCCCAAGCGCCTGTAAGTTGCGGGCTACATTCGCGGCACCGCCAGGCAGCCGGTCTGTGGAGGTCTGTCGGATGACCATCACCGGCGCTTCGGGGCTGATTCGTGCCGCCCGGCCAAAGATGTACTCGTCGAGCATGAGGTCGCCGATGACCAGCGCGCGCAAGCCCTGGAAGCGACTCAGTAGCTCGCCGGACGTCACGCGGGAGCCGTCTCCTGCTGCGGCAGGCTTCGACGCTGCAGAACCAGGTACATGCCCGCGCCTACCAGAATCATGACCAGGGCCACGCCTTGCGCTTGGGTGATTGGGAGGCTTCCCCAATAGGTGCTGGACGCGATACCCTTCTGGACTTCCTCGACGGTGCCGGCTCGCCAGAACTCATAGATGAACCGCGTGACTCCGTAGAACACGAGGAAGAGCGAGAAGCTTTGGCCACGATGAAGGCCCCGCTTTTCGATCCAAAGCAGGAGTCCCAAGGCGGCTAGAGTCATCAATGAATCGAACAGCTGTGCGGGTACGTGCAGGACATCCGTGCTGTCCACGTGCACGCCGAACCCCCCTTGCGTTGCCACGCCGTAGCAGCAGCCGTTAAGAAGGCATCCGATCCTGCCGATCGCATGGCCCAAGAGCGCGGACGGCGCGACGACGTCGAGAACGTCCCGAAGAGGCCGCTTCTGACGCCACGCGAACCAGGCGTAGGCTACGAACCCGAACAGCAGAGCCCCGAAGCTCGTGAGACCCTGGAACTGCAGGCTGAACAACTCGTCCCGGTGTTTCAGATAGTAGGGAAGCTCCTGGAGAATGAACAACAGCCGCGCTCCGATGATGCCGGCAAAGAGCACGACCATCGAGGCATCGGTGATCTTGGAGGGATCGAAGCCGAATTTCGGCGCTCGCTTGCGTGCAAGCCACACCGACGCGAGAAACGCGATGATCAGGAGGACGCTGAAGCTGTGCACCTTGATTGGGCCGAATGTGGCGCCGCCAAGGCTAAATTTGTTGAATTCAAAAAGAGTCGGGTGCATTCGGCTTCAGGGGTTTGGGAAGTTTACCAGTCACCTCTTTCTACGCCCTTCGCCTTCAAACGGACGTAGGGTTGAGGCTGAGGAAAGGGAACGAGCGGCCTTAATTCATATCGGGTGAGCTGCCCGGCTTCCCACCCGTATACGCCGCCAAATCGGCCATGCGATCCTGTCTGGCAGATCGCTGTCTTGCCCACCATTGCGGGTTCTTCGAGAACTGTATGGGAGTGGCCGCCCAGGATGAGGTCGATCTCAGGGCAGCGCTGGGCGAGCTCCACGTCCTTCTTGAACCCTATGTGGGTGAGCGCGATGAGGCATTCCACGTGCGGACGCATTTCCGCTACCAGCGCCGCGGCGGTCTGCAAAGGATCGGTCCAGAGAAATTGGGATGCGACTCGCGTCGCCATTCGAGCGGTGACCATCGGCACCATGACCGCGATCACCCCAACGCGCACCCCATTTGCTTGGATCAGCATGGACGCGGGGAGGACCTGCTCGCCGGTGGCTTGGCGAACCATATTTCCGCAGAGCAGTGGATGCTTAGCCCCCGCAATCTTGGCTTTGAAAGAAACTTCGAGCGGGTGGGTTTCCCGATTCCCAAGGACCGAAGCTGTGCACTCTAGAGCGGCGAGCCGGATCCACACGGGCTCAGGCTTGAGCGGGATAGCCAAGTTGCCTGCCTTGATGCAGTCCCCGCAGTCGAAGTAGAGGTCCGCATCTTGGCGCAGCTCGGCCAGCTTGCTTTGGCGCGAGTCGTCCAAGACGCCGTGGAAATCGTTGGTGTGGAGGATGCGGAGCATGTGGCTCAGTCCCGTATTCTCGCAGAAATGGAGAGGCGGCCTTGGCGGCGGCTAAACTTAAGGAGCGCCCTCGGATATTCCATGAACAAGTTGCTTTTGGCCTCCATCATCTTTGCCGTAGCCGTAGTTTCGCCTGCCGATGGCAAGAAGAAAACGGAGATCAACTGTGCAGTGATGGGCTTCAAGATCGACATGGCCGAAGCCGCGAAGACGAAGATGTTCGCGGACTATAAGGGACGGCGCTACTTCTTTTGCTGCTCGGGCTGCCCCGAGACGTTCAAAGCCAATCCAGCGAAATACGCGAAGGCGGAGAGCATCCCAACACCGAAGCCGGTGAAGAAGCCAAAGAAGAAGACTCCGTAGCTAGCCCTTCTTCGAAACGTTGGTAGGCGTCGCGCCAGGCAGCTTATGGACGATGTTTGCCACAGCGTCCAGTCCGAGCATGATGATGATGAAGGAGATGCCCAGATAGAGGGTCATCCTGGATATAAGATCGTCGAAGCTCGCCTTTCCTTTGAAGGTTGTGCGGACGCTGCCACCGCCGCCCATGGCGTCGCCCTTTCCTGTCGCAAAGACGAGAAAAGCAAATCCGACCGCAACGATCAGACCTAGGGCGAGCAGGATTCGATAAAAAATAAGCACGGAGGAACCTTCTGGAGCGACAATTATACCTTCGCAGGCTCTCTGCTACAGCGGGAGGTTTAGTACAACGGCAGGTTTAGCTTAAAGAGGCTGTTTACCGCTTGCATGACGCCCAACATGAACACCGATCCCGAGATCACGTGGAGCATGCCGCTATTCCATATCCTCGCGGGAAGGCTGCGGCTTCCCGTCTGGCCCGAGGCGTAGGAGTGCAGGAGCTCTTCTCCGGACCGGATACCCATGTCCAATTGCTTGTCCGTCGGCTCCTTCGTCGTGACCCAGTACTGGACCAGGGATCCTATGGGCCGCCAAAAGATCAGGGTCGCCACTAGCGCAACGAACGGCTGAAAATCACCGAGCGGAATGAGCCACTTGGCCGCCGCGATTCCCATGAAGAGGCTTGCTCCTACGGCAAAGTTGGTGCCGCATCGAGGGTGGACGCGAGGCATCCGGCGAACGTTCTCGCGCGTGAGCTCTTCGCCGCGCTCGATAGCGTGCACGACCTTATGCTCGGCTCCGTGAATGCCGGAGAGCGGCAGGAGCCTGAAGGTCCCGAGGAACAGTAGATAGATGAAGGCGTCGAAAGCGAACGACGGGATCCTCCACCCGTGGTGAAAGCTAAAAGTGGCCGCATAGCCGCCGATTATGTTCGCCGCCATCAGACTCGTGAACAGCACCATTCCCGTCGTGACCAGGGCCATGTTGCTGGCCCCGGCGCGGATCGTGCCGGTGGTCAGATACACGCCGAACGGCGTCGCCATTCCTCCAACCATGCCGGGATGCGGGGGGCGGTCTCGTTTGGGATAGAGGTCTGCGGGAGTGACAACGCCCATAAGCCGGCCGTAATCGTCCACCACGGGAATCGCCGTTGTCTGACCACCCGATAAGATCTCCAGGGCCCTCTCGCCAGGGGCATAAGGCGGCAAAGGGATCGCTGTCGTGTCGAAGGCCATCTCCACGGCATCGGCTGGTTGGATTCCCTGGGCCATCGCGGCGGCCAAGCTGGCCTGCGTGACGAGGCCCACGTACATGTAGCCTTCCGTCACGGCAACGGCCGGTAATCCGGAGTCCCTGATCTCTGCGGCAGCGGTCCCAACCGTGGCTGTGGGCCATACGCGCGGGATCGGCCTCATCATCGATGCCACGGGCTTGCCCAGCGATGTTGTCTGCTGCATGGTGTCTTAAAGAGAAGAAAGAACGCGGCCATTCGGTTCCGAAGGCCGTCCCTCAACAGTGGATTCTACGTCTAAGCCCGTTGGGCCGTCCGGCATAATGGGCCGATTACCTGCAGCGGTTGCAGGTCACCTGTCATTTCAGGGATGAAACGGATCGGGGTCATAACCAGCGGAGGCGATGCGCCTGGCATGAACGCAGCCATCCGCGCTGTGGTTCGAGCGTCTTTGGGCAGGGGCACGGAGGTTCTTGGATTCCAGCACGGCTACGAAGGCCTCTTGGCCAACGAGACCGTCGTGCTGGATTCGATGAAGGTCGGCGGGATCATCACTCACGGGGGCACGATCCTGCGAACGGGCCGCAGCCGGCTGTTTATGACGCCCGAGGGCCGAAAGCAAGCGGTGGAGATCCTCGTGAAGAACGGTGTGGAAGGCCTCATCGTTATCGGGGGCGACGGGTCCTTGATGGGCGCCTTGCGGCTGCACGAGGAACTCAGCTTTCCCGTAATGGGCATGCCCGGGTCCATTGACAACGACATTTCTGGCACGGACTTTTCCATCGGTTTTGACACGGCGGTGAATACGGCCGTCGAAGCGATCGACAGAGTGAGGGACACGGCTTATTCTCATGAACGGGTCTTTGTGATCGAGGTGATGGGCCGCCGGAACGGATTTATCGCGTTGGAAGCAGGGTTGGCGGGAGGCGCGGAAGCCATCCTCATTCCTGAGGTTCCTTATTCGCTTCTCGACATGTGCACAGGTCTGAGGACCGCCGCCGAGCGCGGCAAGCGCAGCTCTATTATCGTGGTGGCCGAGGGCGCCGCGCGGGCCAGCGATATCAAGGTTTTCATTGAGCGCAACACGGGGTTCGAGGCGCGGTACCTGGTGCTGGGCCACATGCAGCGGGGTGGGACACCGACTGCTTTCGATCGGGTGCTTGCGTTGCGGTTGGGCGCGTTTGCGGCCAACCGGCTGCTTAGCGGCTACCGCGGAGAGATGGTCGGCGTGGACGGGACCCGTGTGGTTTCGCATCCGTTGGGATACGTGCTCAGCACGCACCGGATGATCGATCCCGAGAAGCTGCTACTCGCCGAGGTGATGGCGCAATAGGTGCGTAAATGGTAAGTGGTAAGTGGTAAATGGCCGGAGGGATGCAATCTATGCTCTGCACCCAGGCGCTTGAGCTCAAACCCTTCCCTCCATTTACCACTTACCACTTACCATTTACAGACCCACAATGATCCTCACCGTCACTCTCAACCCTTCCGTAGACCACGCGCTGTTCGTGGAGAAGCTGGAGCTGCACGATACCAACCGCGTGAAGAGAACCGAGCGGGATGCGGGCGGCAAGGGCGTGAACGTCGCGAGAGTCGCGGCGGAGCTCGGCGCTGAGGTGCTTGCCACCGGTCTCTTGGGAGGCGGCCCCGGCGCTTACGTCCGGAGTGTCTTGGACGCGCAGGGCGTGAAACACGATTTCGTTGAAATCACAGGCGAGACTCGCATCAATTTTAGCGTCGAGGATCGGTCAGGAGAGCCACCCACGACTTTCAACGAGCCCGGCCCGGAGGTTTCGGCGGAATCCTTCCAAGAGCTACGCGGCCATTGCCGCCGAATGAAGCCGGACAGGGGTTGGATTTGTCTGGGAGGCTCACTTCCACCGGGAGTGCCCAATAACGCGTTCAAAACCCTGATTACGGATTCGGGAGAGGGAAGCACCGGCATCGTCCTGGACGCGGATGGGGAAGCTTTTCGCCTGGGCCTCGAGGCAGGTCCAACCTTTGTGAAGCCGAACTCCAAAGAAGCAGGACGGCTTCTCGGCAAAGAGCTCCAAACTGTCGAGGACTGCATCGCCGCGGGCCGAGAGATTCTTAGATTTCTCAAACCTAAGGGTTCCCGCGAGCCGATGGCGGTAATCAGCCGAGGAGCCGAAGGCGCTGTTCTGGTCACGACAAATCACGTGTTCGTAGGGCACTCACCAAAGGTCGAGGTGAACAGCACAATTGGCAGCGGCGACTCGTTGATCGGCGGCATGCTTTGGGCATTTGAAGCCGGTAAGTCGCTCGAAGAAGCGTTGAGATGGGGACTCGCCGCGGGAGCCGCTACAGCAACGACCAACGGCAGTGAGATCGCCCGAAGGCCAAAAGTGCTCGAGCTCCTGGAGCAAAGCACGGTCGAGATGGCGCTCAATCGATGACGATTTGCGATCCGTAGTCCTCGACGTGTGCTCGGCTTGCCCGCCCATCTTCTCCAAAGTCGATCTCTAGCACCTTCCAGGACTGCCTCAGGCTTGAATCCCGCGGGGTGTAGCCCAAGAGGTACTCGGCCCCGTTGGGGTCGTGGGCGATACCGCTATTGACTGCCCAGGAGCTATTCGGCTCACCAAAAACATTTTGTATGTAGTGCCTCGACTCGCCTTCCATGAGACCCTTCGACACAATTTCGCTGGCTAGCCTCGCCCGCTCTCCATCCCACGCGTAGTCCTTGCTTGTGCGCCAACTCTTCAGATCAAAGCCCTTGAGGCGCACGTTGTCGATGAGCTGCGTAGCAAACACCGCGCCGAGCGCTAAAGCGAATCCGACGGCCACCAGCGCGAGCCTCGGGCCCGGCTTGTCGAGCTGCGGTGGCCCGATGGGCTTGGTGAAGAAGCGACGGATCGAGGACATGCCTCCTGCAAGTGTCCGCGAAAGGCCCGATTTTTTCAATGAGGCAGGACAATTGTCAGCGTTTGGAAGCGAGAGCTTCCAGCTCTTTGCGAGCTCTCGTCTCGTAGTCGGTTCCCGGGCAGAGCTCGATGACTTTCTCGAAGGCGGTCTTGGCCCTTGCGTCGTCTCCTAGCTTGAGATTTGCCACCCCGAGCTCGCCATACGTTTCGCCGCGGACGTGGACGGAGGCTTTGGCCATCTTGTCGCCCATGAGCCGGATCAGGTTCTCGCAATCTTCGCGCAGCTTGATCCAGTTCTCTTTCGGGATGGTCTCCGCCGGCCAGTTCTGCCCTTGGATGTAAAGCGTCACGGCCCGCATCATGAAGATGTTCGGATCGTCCGGCTTAAGGGCCACCGCCTTATCGAGCAGCGGACGAGAGCTCTTCATTAGAGCGATCGATTCGTCCTTCTTCCCCTGCATCCAGAGGACGCCCGCCTTGACGGTGTCGCCGTTGCCCAGCCACACCAACGCCTTGGCATCTTTTGGATCCTTCTCGACCATAGCCTTGATCTCCGCGTAGGCCTTGTCGAAGCGCGTGAAATCCCCTTTGAACACGGAAAAGAACTCGTGCCGGTAATGGACGACGAACGGGTCTTCTTGATACACGTTGCCGTCGTGTTCGTGGTACTCCGGCTTAGGAAAGACGAACTGCGCCGGCGCGAACACCGGAAGGAGAAAGCAGAACGCAACTAGGAGCCGCCGGACCATTACTTTGAGTCTACGCCGCACGCCATTCGGCGAATCCCGCGAGAGCGCAACCTATGCCTTTCTTGATGATTTCACTGCATTATTGCAATGCCACGAAACTGAATCTACTGCCGCCCGTGTTACTCAGTGGGGGATGCGGTCCGAACCGTGATCGATGCTACCCGCTGTCATACTTAGCTCCATCGGGTCTATGGTCCGAGCGCAAAAGGAGTTCAAGAATTGGCGGTTGACACGAGCGATTTTCGGAACGGGATGAGTTTCTATCTGGATGGGGATGTTTACACGATCATCGAGTTCCAGCATGTCAAGCCTGGCAAAGGCGGCGCTTTTGTGCGCACGAGGCTGCGAAAGGTGAAGTCTGGAGCCATCTTGGAGAAGACCTTCAGGTCCGGCGAGCGTGTAGAACCTGCATACGTCGAAAAAGCGAAGATGCAGTACCTTTACAGACAGGGCAACGAAGCCGTGCTCATGGACATGGATAGCTACGAGCAGCTGCCTGTGTCGATGGAGCAGTTTGGAGACCAGAACAAGTATCTGAAAGAGGATATGGAGATCACCTGTCTCCGCGCCGGAGACGAGATCCTCGGTTACGAGATCCCGAATTTCATGGAGCTCGAGATCATTGAGACCGATCCTGGATTCAAGGGCGATACGGTTAGCGGAAGCAGCACGAAGCCTGCAAAGCTTGAAACCGGAGCTTCCTTGAACGTGCCGTATCACATCAACGTGGGCGATATCGTGAAGGTAGATACCCGCAGCCACTCGTATCTGGAGCGAGTCAAGCGCTAGGCCAAGCATTGGATGAACCCACAGAAAGGCCGTAACGAGAGCGAGATTAGCGAGACGCTGATGAGCGGGCTGGATTTTCTGGCCAAGGCGCTCATGTGGCTAGGCTTGTTGGCCTCAGTGGTAAGTCTCGGGTTCTTGATCTTTTACGTTTTCTTCTTTGCCAACGCAGCTCCGACTCAGAATTTAGACCAGATCAAGACCCTGGTGGAGCTTTTCAGAAAGGTCCTAACTTTCGGCCTGCTCGCGGCATTCATTGGCTCCGCTTTTCTGTTCTGGGGAGAGGGCTGGCTGGAAATCGTCCAGCTTGTCATTTCGCTTTTCTGCTATTTTGCTCCGGCGCTGGCGTCGCTTTTCATCGGCAACATCAGCGGAGTCTCCGCCTTTGCGCTCTCGGGTCTCCAGCGGGCAGGCATGGGCGCGGGAATCGTCGCCGTCGGCGTGCTTGTGATCGACTCGTTTATCAAAGTCCAAGCGCGACTTAAGCAGGGCACGAAGGCGGACCAGCTCAAGTACGGCAAAGGCATCAAAGAGGAGACCGATCGCAAGAACGTATTCCTGGGCAAGTGCTGGCAGCTTCCCTATTGCCGAAAATTTGTCCGCGAACGCTGCCCGATCTACCACGCGAAGAGAACCTGCTGGCGCGAGAGGGTCGGCTGCATGTGCGAGGAAGAGGTCATCAAAGGCGCGATGGAAAACCGCGCGATTCCCAAAGACATGGTCGCCGCGGCGCGCTACATTCCGCAAAACAACAAGATCACTCTCGGACAGAAGATGGAGCGCTGCCGCCAGTGCGTGATCTACAACGAGCATCAGAAGCATAAATACCGGGCAGCTTTGCCGGCCGTCATCGTGGTCTTGGGGGGCGTTCTTGCCTTCTCGTGGACCGCGTTGATGGGTCGGATGCACATTCTCGTGCACCTCGTGCAAAGCATGATTAACAAGGCCACGATCGGAAATGCGCCTGTTTTCGAGGTGCCCGACGCGTTCCAAATGGTCATGGTCGGTTGCTTCGCCCTCATCGTCTTCGCGTATTCTCTTAAGCTGCTCGAGTTCCTGATCTTCAAGCTTAAGGTGTAAACGCTTGCCCCAAGTTGGCGCCCCGATCCTCATCGACGGGTCCTACGGAGAAGGTGGCGGGGCGCTTGTGCGCACCGCGCTCTGTATGGCCGCGCTCACCCAGTCGCCCATACGCGTGGACAACGTGCGGGGTGGAACCGACTATCCCGGCCTCGACTCGGAAGACCTGCTGCTGATTCAGGCGCTGGCGCTCTCGTGCGCAGCCGAAAGCACAGGGGTGGATCGCGGGGCGACCACGTTTAGCTTTCTGCCCACGCGGCGGCCGCACGGCTTGAACGTCGACTTGCCCGCCATCGAGGGCGCTCGCGGGGCCAATGTGAACGTCGTTCTGAACGCACTCATCCCTGTCCTCGCGCGAACGGGCATGTACAGCCGCGTCAGCATGGAGGGCGAGACCTATGGCCATCATTCGCTGAGCTTCGACTACTTCGAAAACGTCACCATCGGCGCGCTAAAGAAGATGGGCGTCCATGCGTTTCCCGAGTTGGAGAAGGCCGGCTTTGGTCGGGAGGCGCGCGGAGTTGTGGCCATCGAGGTGGAGCCGAGCGTCATCGCCGGATTCAAGTGGGATGAGAGAGGCGCCATGGTGGGGTGTCAGGGCGTCATCGTGACCTCGCACCTGCCGCACGACATTGGCGCGCGGGCGCAATCGCACTTGAAGAAACTGGCGCAGAGCGCCGGAATCGAGCTCGATGTCGAGCACCAGGAGGTGCGATCCGATCGGCCAGGTGTGCACTTGACGTTATGGGCGACGTTCGAGAAAGGCTTGGGCGGATCCGCGGTCATGGGCGCCAAAGGCGTGCGGGTTGAGAACCTTGCGCAGAAGGGCTTCGAGGAGCTGTTCCAATGGTTGCGGCTGACGGGCACGACGGACCCGTTCTTGGCGGATCAGATCTTGCTACCGGCGGCGTTCAGCGAGAACGGATGCTCCTTCACGATCTCGCGGCTGACAGAGCGTTTCATGACTTCTGTTTGGGTAATCAAACAGTTCTTGCCTATCCATATCACGGTTAAAGGCTCGGTTGACGGGCCCGGTGCGGTGACGATCAAGCGGTAGCGACGTAAATCGTAAGTCGTAAATCGTAAGTCGCGCGGACACCCGAGCGGATTCAGCACCATGGCCCATGACGACCGACTGCCTTTTGAAAGCGGCAACCTCAACCCAGGGATTGCGGTCCGCTGCCAAATGTCGTCCGTCGATTTACGATTTACGACTTACGATTTACGCCCCCCGAACCTACCCCTTCGTCTGCGGACTGAACCGGGCCTCGCCAAAGCTGCCCTTGCCCGTGGTCAGAGCCTTGTCGTGGGAGCCGTCCGCATCCATGACGTGGATGATCTGCATGTCTCCGGCGCCCCGCTCTACGTAGGCGATTTGCTGGCCGTCTCCACTGAATGAATAGTTGTAGACGGGACCCTTGTGTATCCCCGCGGGCGCACCGGCCCCTCCCCCTCTCAGCGTCATGCTTAGCAGCCCTGTTCGGTGCAAGTTATTGACGCCGCCGTACACGCCGACCGCCATGATCGCTTTGCTGCCGTCCGGCGAGATAACGGGATCGGCGAAGACGTTCTGATCGTTCGGGATTTGGGCGATTGGAACCAGCTTTTGTGGCTCGTTCGGTTCGATCATGCCGATGAAGTGCCGGAATGGAGGAACGACCTTGCCGTTCTTCACAAACTCAGGCGGCACTTGATCCGGGTCGGGGAACCTGAATCCTTGAACAGTGAATACGAGCTGACCCGTCTTGGGACTTACGTCCATGTCGATTCGGTCTCCCCCGGAAACGGGTAGCGGGGGTTGGATACGGCCGTCCTTGGCTTCCATCGGCTGCAAGATCAGGGTCTCGCCTCGGTCGCCCTTGAGGATCGCCGCAACATACTTTTTCCCCCCGAACCAGGCAGCCTTCTTGAAGCTATTGCCATACCTGCCGTACATGATGTCCATGCTGCTGGTCGCGCCTTCCTCCGGGTTGCTTTGCACGGCTCGTGCGGTTGGTGGAAGAACGAGCGCGGCGGCTCCGCCCACTGGATCGAACTCGACGATCTTTCCGCCTGAGGCTACGAGCCCGCGCGCGTTCTGATCAGCCTGAGAGTAGACGAGGTTCGTGTAAGTGCCCTTAGAAAGGGTGCGCCGCTCGACCTTGTTGCTCGCCGGGTTCCATCGAAAGAGGTGGACTTGGCCGTCGTCACGGTCGCTGCTGAAGAAAAGACGGTTGCCGTCCGGTCGCCACACTGGCTCGCGGTCGTTGGCCCCATCTTTGTAGCCGGGGCTTCGCACGATCGTGCCATCCGGCTTGATCAGGACAACCCGCGATCCGTTCGGAAGATACTCCACTGCGGCCACCATGCCAACCGTATCTGCCGTGGGCGGAAGATCGATGTCCTGAACTCCTTGGACGAGCACAATGGCCAAGACAAGCGCGGCGACCACAAGCAGGGCGATTCCGCCTCGCATGATCATTTTCCGGGTCGTCAGAGGTTGTTTGGGTGGAAGAATCGCGCTTTCGGGCATAGGTTTCACTTCAGGCTCATGCCAGGCTTCAGTCTCATTCCGTTGGCGAGATCTCGCCCGCTCATCCTCTTCTTACCCTCTGGCTGGAGTTCGAGTAGCTCTATGGCGCCGCCGTCGAATGCAATGACGAGGTTGGGTGAGGTCTGCAGGACCGTTCCGGGCGAAAGCTGCCCCGGGCTATCCATCATCATTCTTGCCTTCGAGATCCGCAGTGGGCCGATGTTGGTCTTGAGCACCGCGCCCGGCGAGGGGGTAAAGGCCCGGAAGCGTGCGTACTCGCTTACGGCCGGGCGACCGAATGACAGCTCGGCTTCGGCCTTGCCTACCTTTGGGGCATGGGTCGCGCCTTCCGGTTGAGGGGTTCGGGGGTAGTTGCCTGCAACAACTCGGGGGATCCACTCTGCGGCCATCTCGGCGCCGATCTGGGCCAAGCGATTTTGCAGCTCGCCGTAGGTCTCGTCGGCTCCGATAGGGGTGGCGCGCATCGCGATGATGTCGCCCGTATCCATGCCCTTATCCATCTGCATCAGCGTCACGCCAGTTTCCAGTTCCTGGTCGAGGATGGCGCGCTGGATCGGCGCGGCCCCTCGATATTTGGGCAACAACGATCCGTGCAGATTGATTCCTCCGCGCTTGGCGGAGTCGAGCACGGCTTGCGAGAGGATCTGGCCGTAAGCAGCGACTACCAGGGCGTCTGCTTGCTCTGCGCGGAGTAGCTCTACGAAGTCGGGAGTGCGCGACTTCTCGGGCGTTTCAACCCTTAGGCCGAGCTCTTGGGCGGCGGTCTTTACGGGCGATGGAGTCAACTTCATGCCGCGGCCGGAGGGGCGATCCGGTTGAGTGACGACCAGGGAGACGTGGTCCTTCAGAGCTCTCAGCGCGGGCACGGCGAATTCGGCGGTGCCGAAGTAGATCAGCTTCACTCGGCCTGGACCGCTTCGCCGTCCGGGTGGCTCCAGTGCAGCGTGGAGGCGTCGACTTTGTCGATGAACAGGATCCCGTCGAGGTGGTCGATCTCATGCTGGACGACTCTGGCGGGCATCCCCTCCATCTCGTAGACCACCTCGCGCCCTTGCCGGTCGAGCGCCTCCACTTCTACCTTCGCGGCGCGCTTGACCTCGCCATACAGCCCCGGGATACTGAGACATCCTTCGAGGCCGGTTTGCTCGCCTTCCTTTAGGGTGACCCGTGGGTTGATGAGGGCGGTCGGCTTCATCCCGTCGGGCGCGATCACGATGATCCGGTGCAAGTGACCAAGCTGCGGCGCGGCCAGACCGATGCCGTTTGCCATCTTCATCGAGCGCATCATGTCGTCGATGAGCTTGAGGATCTTCTTGGAGACCTTGGGCACCTCGGCCGCCTTCTGACGCAGCACGGGGTCCGGGATCTTGAACACCGGCCGCTGCTCGTTTCGGACGTACAGGTACTTGTAATCGTCCGGCACGACGATTTGCATGGACAGATTATCTCCCATGAGCCTTTACTTGGGCAGCCTGGGTAGCGCAGGCTAAGACCTGCGGCTACAAAGGCACAGCCGTTTTGCGTAGTGAATCAAAATAGCTCAACGCGCTTATGAAAAGACTCCTACTTCTCCTCGCCCTCGTCGTGACCGCCCTCGCAGGCGCGCAGACGGTTCCGTATACGAAGTTCACGCTCCCCAACGGCATGGCGGTGATCCTGCACGAAGATCACAGCGTGCCGATCGTGGCCGTCAACCTCTGGTACCACGTCGGCTCGAAGGATGAGCCGGCGCGGCGGTCGGGGTTCGCGCATCTGTTCGAGCACCTCATGTTCATGGGTAGCAACCGCGTGCCCACGGGCGAGTACGACAAGATCATGGAGGGCGGCGGCGGGTCCAATAACGCCTCCACCGCACAGGACCGGACCAACTACTACGACGTCGGGCCGTCCAACCTGCTGCCCACGCTCCTTTGGCTAGAGGCGGATCGGCTGGAGGACCTGGGCAAGGCCATGACCCAGAAGAAGCTGGATCTCCAGCGCGAGGTCGTCCTCAATGAGCGACGCGAGACGGAGAACTCGCCGTACGGCAACTCGGAAATCAAGCTGCCCGAGCTCATGTATCCGGAGGGGCACCCTTACTACTTCGACACGATCGGCCTGCCGGAGGACCTGAACGCCGCGACGGTGCAGGACGTGCAGAACTTCTTCGCCACCTATTACGTGCCGAACAACGCTTCGATAGCGATTGCGGGCGACTTCGATTCCAAAACTGTACGGCCCCTGATCGAAAAGCTATTCGGAACGTTGCCACGACGAGACGAGCCGGTGCATCGGTCGGCTACGGAAGCGAAGTTGGACGGCGTGAAGCGGCTCACGATGGTCGACAACGTGCAGTATCCGCGTATCACGATGGCCTGGCACAGCCCCGCTTTCTACGCGCCGGGCGACGCCGAGATGGACTTGGCCGGAGACGTGCTGGCTAGCGGGATATCGAGCCGGCTCTACCAAAAGCTGATCTATCAAGACAAGCTCGCGACCGATGTCTCGGCGACGCAGAATTCCGAGAAGCTCGGCTCGATCTTCACCGTCTCGGTGACCACGAAGGAAGGCGTGCCGCTCGACAAGGTCGAGAAAGTGGTCGACGAAACGCTGGCGCAGTTCGTGAAAGAGGGACCCACGGCGGCCGAGTTGCAGAGGCAGGTCGCGCAGTACGAGTTCGCAACCCTTTCGCGGCTGCAGTCCCAGCAGAGCATTGCAGACCGGCTGAACCAATACGAGTACTACTACGGCGAGCCGGATTCGTTCAAGCGAGATCTGGATCGATACCGCACTGCGACGCCCGATGCCGTAAGGTCCGCCGCCGCAAAGGTGCTGGATCCGAACGCGAGAGTGATCCTGACCGTGATCCCGCAGGCCGAAACGCCCAAGGAAAATCCGCGAGACGTTCGACCGACCATCGGTACCGATACGGCATGGAGTCCAACCGCGCCAACAGAGCTGAAGCTGGCGAATGGCCTGAAGGTTTTCTACTGGCAGAAGCGCGAGCTGCCCCTGATGACTGTGACCACACTGCTGAATCGCGGATCGGAGATCGATCCGGCAGGGAAGGCGGGCGTGGCCGACTTGACGACCGAGATGTTGGACCAGGGCGCGGGCGGCAAGAGCGCGACAGCCTTCGAGCAAGCACTCGATCAACTCGGAGCCAGGTTCTCGGCCGACGCGAGTCCGGAATCGACGACGGTGTCGTTCAGTAGCACGGAAACGAACTTTGCAAAGGCGCTCTCGCTCTACACGGACGCGCTGGCGCGACCCAACTTCGAGCAGAAAGAATGGGACCGGGTGAAGCAGCTCCACGAGGAGTCGCTCAATGAGGAGTTGGATGACCCGAGCTCGGTGTCTCGGCGGATGGCAGCGCTCCAGTTCTTCGGCCCGGACCATCCCTATGGCCGGCCTGTGGGCGGAACGTTGAAATCGATCGGCGGCATCACGCTGGACGACGTGAAAGCGATGCACGCAGGTGTCTATCAACCGGCGGACGCCATGGTCTTCGCCGCGGGCAGCATGTCGCCAGAGGTGTTCAAGGCGGAGCTCGATAAGACGTTGGGTCAATGGAAGGGCCAGGGTAGCGTTCCCGGAAAGCCGAGTTACTCCGCCCCTACGCCCAAGCCATTGCGCGTCTTCCTGATTGAGAAGCCGGGTGCGGTGCAGACGGCGATTCGGTTCGTGATGCCGGCGCCGACGGAGAAGGATCCCAACAGGATCAAGCTCGATGCCATTGGCACTGTGCTCGGCGGCACGTTCACAAGTCGGCTGAACCAGAACCTGCGCGAGGACAAGGGATACACATATGGCGCGGGATCCTCGTATGTGCTGGAGCCTTCGGTCGGTTCGTTTGTGGCAGCGGCGAATGTGAGGACGGATGTTACGGGCGCGTCTTTGAAGGAGTTCCTGAAGGAGTTCGAGGCGATCCGCGGCGGGAACATCAGCGACGCGGAGGTGAGCAAGGTCCGGGCGTCCATGCGGACCGACCTGGTGCAAGGCGCGTCTACGCTGAATGGCGTGGTCGGCATGGCCATCGCGCAGTATGAGCTTGGGCGGCCTTACACCGATCTCGGGAAGGATCTTCAGGAGATGGCGTCGCTGACTCCGGCGCAGCTCAACGTGCTGGTGAAAGCTGGCATCCCGCTGGAGAGCGGCGTGCTGGTGCTGGTCGGCGACAAGGACAAGATCCTGGAGCAGTTGAAGGGCTTGAATCTGCCGGCGCCGGTGGTGGTCGAGGCGGAGTGATTGGGGCGCGGGAGCGCGTAAATGGTAAATCGCGCAGACTGACAAGCAGGGAAGTGAGGCGCTGACCTAGTCCGTCGATTTACGATTTACGACTTACGATTTACTCCCCATCAACGATTTACGATTTACGCGAAGCCCATGGTCGTCCCGAACTACATTCCCGATCCGATCGAGATTCCAGACAATGTGACGGAGAAGCCGTATCGCGCCCGATTGACCTATATCCGGCGCGTGCAGGCGCTGCATGTTCTGAGCCTGGGGTTGGTGGGTGCGGTTGCCGCTAGTCCGCTTCCAATCCTGCCGTTGGGGCCGGTGGCGCTTGGGCTGCTCGTGTTCTTGATCGCGCTTTGTTACGTCCGCATCTGGTTCCGAGGGCGGCGGACGGAGGTCGTGCTATCCGTGGCCATGTCACCAGTGCTGCTTGTCTTCGTGGGGATATTCGTGCGCGAGCTCTGGCTTGCGGGCGTGCCGGTATGGGCGCCGCTCGTCGGGGTAGGGTGCGCCGTCGTCTACGCCATGCTGATCGGGCGCGACTTCAGCTTTGTAGCTCAATACCTGCTGTCGTTGATCTTCTCTAGCACGATCATCGCGGGGATTAGCATCCTCATGCGGCATGAGGGTCTCTACGCTATCGAGGCGTTGATCCTTAACTTAGGCTACTTAACGTATTGCGTTTACGACAATGCTTCGCTGCTGTCTAGGCGAAGGCTTGGCGAGGAGCTGGCCGCGGTTGTCGACCTGTATCGAGATGTATTGAACGTGTTTGGATACGTGCCTCGAGTGGTGCAGCACTGGCACAAGCATCGGATTTGGCAGTTGCGCTGAGGCGCTGTAAATGGTAAATGGTAAATGGCCCGGAGTACCGCAACACCGAAACACCGTAACACCGTAACACCGTGATCCGTCTTCTCATCTTCATCCGCCCTCATCGCCTCGAGCAGGTGAAGTCGGCGGTTGCCGCGCTCGGCGTTTCCGGCATGACGGTAAGCGACGTGCGGGGGACCGGCAATTCGCCGGAGCCGGCACAGTGGTTCGCGGGAGAAGGGAACATCATTCCGCTGCCCATCCGGTCCCGCATCGAGGTGGTCGTTCCGGACGACATGCGGGAGCAGGTGGTCGACGCCATCCTCGAGGCGGCACAAACCGGCGAACAAAGCGACGGGAAGATCTTCATCGAGCCCATCTCAGACTCGATCCGGGTTAGGACCGGCGAGCGTGGGGAAACGGCGCTTTGACGCCTACC
>JAXDKF010000075.1:0-6501 GCA_034667265.1 Fimbriimonadaceae bacterium | reverse complement strand
GCGGGCGCGTCGGTTGCTTCACCGTGCAGTAAATACATTGACCGACCAGCTTTGAGCAGACGCTTGACGCGTGTCCGTGCCGACGTCATGTCCGCCTGCGAATAATCGGGAGCTGGGTCATTTTTGGCCGGTGGCTCTTGCGGCGTGATTTGACTCGTCGCGGCAGGCTCCGCCTGAATTTCCGGGGTGGCCGTTACAGGTGAGCGCGGCTCGTCACACCCGAGCAAAGTGCCGGCAAGGAGGCAGATGAGCGCAACGGTCCAGAGGATGGGGCGTGGATTCATAACCGGCCTAGAGGGATGACACCGTAAAAAGGCTTTGTGTTGAAACATTTGTGTTGAAATAATGGTGCAGAGGTGCAACCCCATCAGGGACCTGGCGCTTGGTAGGTCGCGCCAAGCGCAGCGACGATCAGCTTCACGCTTTCTTCGGCAGCTCGCGCCGCCGCCACCACTTGCGTGCGCATCGGTCCGCCACCCAGGCGCTCCTTTGATTGGCCTCTCACACGCCGCGAGGAGAGAATGCGCCTGCCATCGCCAACACCAAGAAACCAAACGCAGATGGTGACGCGCCCCGTGTTAGCGCTGAGAAACGAATTCGATTCTATCGTCGCAAAGTACACATAATCTGCGTGGGACGCCTGCCCCACTTTGAGGAAGGTTTCTCGGCGATAAGTTTCCTCGTCTGTCAGGTCAACCTTGGCTGCAGTGATCGCAGCCTCAGTTTCTTCCTTCGGCACAACCACAAAGCCGTTCGCCGCGAAACCCCTCGGAAGAAACGTTGCAGCACTTTCCGCCATCTGCTGTCGAAATTCGCCGCTCGGCTCATCTGAACAGTTGATAACCGGCAGGACCGCAATCCGAGGCATCACCGCGAGTGCCGCTACAACAAGGGCAATCATATCCGCGTTTTACCTCCGGCCCGAATTAGCTCGGCCAAGCTATCCTCTACTTGCGAATGAGCTGCGTCGATCTCTCCCAGCCCGCTGGAATCGGCCCCGCAACTGCGGAGGCAGGGCTGCAACGAATTCACAGCCGAATAGTGGGAAGCCAAGGCCATGCCGAGATGGATGAGACGGATTGAAATTGAGCTTCCGCTCAATCGCTTTCCCCAAAATTTGAGAGACCAGTTGAGAGACTGGCTCTCAAACTGCGGCACGGTACTGCGGCTACGGGGCTCTTTTGAACCTGAAAAGAGAGTGGGCGGTACAGGATTTGAACCTGTGACCCCTTCGGTGTGAACGAAGTGCTCTACCACTGAGCTAACCGCCCGGAAGGGGATCGAAATGTTACCCGCCGATGGTCGTGCAGGCTGGCCGACACAGCGGTCTCTAGATCCCCCACCGTCACAAAGCGATATCCCTTGTGCTTCGCATACTCGATGATCTGGGGCAAGACCTGTAGCGTCTGCTCGATGCCGTCGTGCAGAAGGATGACGCCTCCGTTGGACAGCCGCTCCAGCGTCTTCTCCTCGATCACGTGAGTTCCTGGGTTGGCGTAGTCGCCTGGGTCGTCCGTCCAGAGCACGGTGGTCAGTCCCTGCTCGGTGGCTGCCTTGATGACGTCGCGATCGTAGTCCCCGCCAGGAGGCCGGCAGAACCGCATCCTCTTGCCCGTGACCTCTTCCACGATATCGTTGCACGCCTCGTACTCGGCCCGCACCTCGTTCAACGGGACTTTGGTGAGCGTCACGTGGCTAAACGTGTGATTGCCGATCTCGTGTCCTTTCGAAGCGATCAGCCGAAGCAGATCGGGCCGCCTTTCGACCATCTTGCCCACGACGAAGAAGGTCGCCTTCACATTCTCACTCTGGAGGATCTCGAGCAGCTCCTCAGTCTTGATCGGATGGGGACCGTCGTCGAATGTCAGCGCGAGCAGTTTCTTATGAGGGTTGCCACGGATGAGCTTGGGCAAATACACGCCTTGCCGCTCCTCTCGCTTCGCCTGTGCTTGGATCTCTTCCGGCGACCGGTCGACCTCTTCCAAAGCTCGCTGCCAATATGGGTCGGAGGTGTCCAGCACGGCCGGAGGGGTGCCAACGTGCTTGCGTTTGAGCACAGCGTTCCGCTTGGCGATGTCTTTCTTGTGGAGCTCCGCCGAGCCGGTCACCGATCGAACGACCGGCACGAGGACTAGCACTCCCACAACAATTATCGCAGTCAAGATCAGGAATATCGCGATCGGCTTCATGGTCGATGCAGTCCATTCGGGAGGAACGCGCCTTCCTTAAGAACGGTTCCACAAGAGGTGGGCTCTGTCCGCGCGCAGTCTTTCACAGAATGTAACCGGGCCGCGCCTGCGCTTGCGCTAACGGAAGCTCAGCCCGCACCTGCCAAACGGCCGCGCTTAGCCTCGCTCGACGCGCTCCGAGGACTGACGATCCTGCTCATGCTTCTCGTCAACAATCTCGCCGTGGACGGCGCCGCTCCCGAGCAGCTTGTGCATGCCAAGTGGAACGGCGGCGTGCACCTCGCCGATCTTGTGTTTCCTTGGTTCCTGTTCTGCATGGGCCTCTCGGTGCCGTTTTCGGTTGACGGCATGGTCAAGCGCGGGCTATCGCCGCTTGCTCGTGCGCGCCGAGTGCTGTGGCGTTCCACAGTGCTGTTCTTTCTCGGATGCTTGATCGACAGTGCGCAAGCCGGACGGCCGGTGTTCGGGCTGGACGTGCTTCAGCTCCTCGCTCTCGCGTACTTATTCGGCTCGATCCTCTATCCGATGCTTTGGCGGGCAAGACTAGGTGTTGCGGGCATCCTTCTCGCCGCATATGGAATCGCGCTGGCCATGATCCCTCTGCCACCGCATGGCACACCCGCGTTCGAAGAGACGAAGAACGTCATCAGCTTTGTTAATCCCGTCCTAGCCCGATTCAACTTGGCTGGATTGCTGTCGGTCGTTCCGACTACGGCTCTCGTACTTGTCGCCGCCACCATTGCTAATCTGCTCCGCTCCAAAGAGAAATCGGATGCTGTGAAGCTCAAGTCGCTGGTTGCCGCGGGCATCGCTTTGACCGCCGCAGGCATGGCATGGAACGAGGTCCTGCCCTTCAACAAGACCGTTTGGACGCCGTCGTACATCCTGCTTTCGGCAGGATTGGGGAGCTTGCTGCTGGCCCTGCTCTTCTGGATTCTCGACCTTCGCAAGTGGATGTGGTGGGCGTTTCCGCTCGTCGTCTACGGGTCCAATGCGCTCGTCGCCTATGTTGGGCCGGTGCTCCTGAAGCTTGTTGTGCTGCAGAGGGTGAAGATCGACTTTCACGGCCGGCGGCTCTCGATTGCAGACGCTTGGCTGCACTCGTTTACGGACACGTTGGGCCGGGTGCCTGGCGGGTGGGCGTACACGGTCAGCTACATGCTTGCAGTGTGGGTCGTGCTGCTAATCCTGTATCGGATGAAATGGTTCGTGCGAGTTTGAAGGGAATGTCGGCAGGTGGCAGTTCTGCATCCTGCATCTTGAATCCTGCATCCTGAATTACTGCTTCCCGCTTACTGCTCACTGGCCCCTGCTCACTGACTCAACGCGTCTTTCATGCCCTGCGGGATCCAGCCAGCCTCGGCGTACAGGGCCTTTGCAGCAACGTACCGATCCTTGGCTTCGCCCGACTTCCCGAGCTTCTGGTAGACGTGGCCGAGCATGTACACGGCAAGCGGGTTCTTAGGATTGTCCTGCACGCTCTTCTCTAGAAACACGGCCGACAGCTCCAGCCCCGCTTTGGTGCTTGGTGTCTCGAAGAAGCCCCGAGGAGTGCGCTCGCCCCGGTAGTAGTCGAACATAGAGTTGACGAAAGGCACGTCGAGCAGCGCCACCCTCTCAGGCTTGAGGTCCTTCCCACCGGCTTCCTCCGCGTAGGAGGAAATCGTCCCCGACACCCCGTCGTACTGCGGCCGGACGTAAACGTAACTCTTCTCTCCATCGCGCAGGTACAGCCCCTTTTGCTGGACGAACGGTACGGGATCGGAGCAGTCCACGAGGACGTCCTTGCCGTCGCTCAATCGGGCCACCGCCACGGCGTGGCCGTTGTTGGTCTCTTGGCCCGCGATGTTCTTGTAGACCATGGCGACCCCGGAATCGACGCCCGCCTCCTGAAGCAGGCCGCACACCAGCACCGACTGTAAGAAGCACTGCCGCTCTCCCAGGGCCTCCGTGTTGTAGAACTCGAACCCCCGCTGCAGGCTGAATTTGGGAATGATCTTCTTGATCAAGCGATGGATCGTGCCGCCGAGCGCCTGCTCCGCGGCTGCCTTCTTCGCAACGTCCTTGTCGGCAGCGATGGCTTCCTTTTGTTTGGCTAAGAAAGCGCTCGGATCGGAGCCGGTCTGGTCCTTGAATCCCCGATCGAACCAAGAGTAAAAGTCCTCGGCCTTGCCGCTGCCCTTCACGCGGTACGAGTCGGCAACAAACTTCGTGAACTGCTCGCCCTCGTAGGGATAGGAAGTGGTCGTCAGATTGCCCACCGGCGTCCGAGCTTCGCGCTCGCGAAAGCCGAGTGCGAGCAAGCCTAGCAGAGCAAGGGAGCTGAAACCGATCGGGAAAGTCCATCGCATCATTGACAACTCTAGGAGGCAGAGCCCCCCGTTGAATACGTCCGCAATCAGTTAACGGGACGCTTCTGGGGCACAGAGTTGACCTGCATCCAATATTTGAGGGTAGGCACCATGCGTTCCATATAGACCTCGTACTCCAGCTCCTTTTTCACGAGAGAGTTGGCTCCGAGACGGTAGATCTCGTCCAGGTCCGCGGTTCCCCCGGAGCCGACCATGACGACGGCGGGCACGGTCGCAAATTTCTCGTGCGAGCGCATCCACTCGAGGACTTCAAGTCCGCTCACTTTCGGCAGCTTGATGTCCAAAAGCACGAGGAGGGGGAGGCCGGCGTCGGATTCCCCAAGGACCCGTATCGCTTCCTCACCGTCGCGGGCGACGACGATCTCGCCTTCCACCGCCGCGCGCTTGAAGGCGCGCGTCGCCAGACGCTCCTCGTCCTCGTTGTCCTCGACCAACAACATCCATCGGCGGCGCTCTCCCTGTGCCATCCGTTAAAAACCAATCCGATATACCCGGCCAAGGCGGCGACAAGTGGTGGACTTTGTGGAATCCCACGCAAAATCACTGGGGCGCATTGAGTATGGAACGTGGATTTTCCAGGTGAGTTTCAGGCTCTCGCCGAACCCAGGCCATAGTGCCTAGGCCGCAACTGCACCGAAGCGGCATTTGATGTACCATGAGCTTGGAGGTGGCCGATGCGCACGGTTACTGATTTGTCGAGGGAAGAGCTCGAAAAAACTGTCGCGGATGAGATATCGAGCGCGCGCGCGGAAGCGCGGCCCATATCGCGCCTCACGTTGAGCAAGCTGATTCAAATCAAGTACGCGCTCAACCCCCACGACGCAGAAAAGTTCGTGGACGTCTATTGCGATGAGAAGGCGCCCGCGGTGCCGACTTATCTGTCGAATGAATTTGGCGTACCGTACCTTAAGGTTCTGGCAGTCCTACAGGTCGTCCTCGCGATGGGAATTTTCGTCTTCACAATGAAGTTCCAGCGTGCAGACCTGACTATTTGGCCCGGGCTAACCTTAGGCCTGTTATTCGTCGCCGTCGCGGCATTCTCCTGGGTTCAAAGCCTGCGGCCCCAAACGAAACAGGCGCCCATGAGATTGGCCGCCAACGACCTCCCGAATCTCGCGGTGACGGGATCGGACGCTCTCGAACCCGCTTCTACTGGTCCTTTGCAGACGCGTAGCTGAGCAGCTCCTGCGGGGAGATGATCACTACGTTGGGGTGGGCGAGCCGCACGAACTCGTCGATCGAGATGTCGCGCAGCTCGCCCGTATCCACAAACACGTCGTACATGGACCGCAGCACCTGTGCGACCGTCGGCAGCACATCGTAAGCGTCGACCCAAATGCCCGGCTGATGGTTGGCCGCGGTGTAGGCCACGGAGGCCACGTAGGGCACCGCCGGCGCGGGCTCTGGCACGTCCTCGTCGCCTTCCGCCCAGTAGCCCTGGCGGATCTTCATGCCCGCCTTTTCCAACTTTTCTCGAGCAGCTTTGGGGGGACCGCCCTCCTTCGTGAGCACGCGCAACCGCTTGTCCATATCGAATGCCGTGCAGATGCAGCCGCCCTCAGTGGGAACGACATAGGCCTCGTCGGTCCCAACCACGCGACGAACCGTCTCGCTGAATAATTCGAACGGTACGCGCAGGGTCATCTCGATGTGTCCTGATGAAGGGACGCTTCGGCTAGAATCGTAGCACTTCATCATCCACCAGAGAGGTTTGCCTGTGTCCGACACCATCGACACCCTGCTCCAAGAAGCTCGCACGTTCCCTCCTCGGTCCGAGTTTGCGGCCCGCGCGAACGTGAATGATTCCAAGGTCTACGACAAGGCGGCGAAGGATCGGTTGGGATTCTGGGAAGGCTGGGCCAAGCAACTGGACTGGTTTCAGCCGTGGAATGAGGTGCTGGACTGGACGAACGCTCCGTTTGCCAAGTGGTTTGTCGGCG
>JAXDKF010000074.1:0-5463 GCA_034667265.1 Fimbriimonadaceae bacterium | reverse complement strand
GGTTCCGGTCCACAACGCACCGGCCGATGCCCTTGCCCGTGCAAAATCGCTCGTAAGCGGTGGACGCCGCGTCTTCGCAGGCAAGCTCTTCGGATCTTCTCTTACTCTTGCCCAAGCCCGTTCCGCGACCGCCGACTTCCAGCTCATGGTCGGCGCGGAAGACCAGCGGATCCGCCTGATGTACTCCAGGCTTCCCGGCGACCGATGGGAGGTCAAAGGCAGAGCGCCCGGCGCCGACTGGGCCATAAGAACGGTGGACTCCACAATCCCCTGCGACGCGGAAGGCGGCTTCAGCTTGGAAGCGGAATCGCTCCAAAACACCGGCTTCTCATTAATTCAATCCGATGCGGAGATACTTATTCCGTCCGCCCAGGAGCTCCTGGATGGCGATTCAAGCTAGCTTGATCGACGCGCTCGAACAAGCCGGCGACTCAGCGGAAGCAAAGCGGATCCTTCTCCCACACAAGGGAAAAGCCGGTCTTTCCAAGCTCTACTTCGACCGGGTTGCCGAACACTTCGTCGCCGATCCCTCCAAAGCTTTCGCGCTGGCCCGCCAGTGGAAAGCCGTCGCCCAATTGGGTGACGAGCCCGCCTATGCATACCGGGCCAAAGGCGTGGCGGATCGAGGCCGATGCGATTGGCTTGCAAGCGCGAAAGCCTTCCAAAAGGCCGGCGAGCTGGCGACCCGCCCCGCCGATAAGCTCGCGTTCCAGGCCGGCGCGGTGGACGCTCTTGCCCGCGCCAAGAAGATGCAGGATGCCGAGCGGCTTGGCGCATCCCTGGCCGCAGGGTTGAAGAAGCTCGGCCGAGAGGATCTCGCGGCCCGCGTTCTGCTCAACCTTGGCAACGCGTTGCTCCTCCAAGATCGAATGGCTGAGGCGCGAAAATATCTGGAGCGCGCACTTCAAGCGTTCGATGCCGCGGGCCTCCAATCGGAAGCGGTTTCCACCCTGCTCGGATTGTCAACCAGTCATCTCTACTCAGGAGATCCTCGGAAGGCGGAGCAGCTCGCTAACGAGACCAAGGTCCGTGCCGAGATCGCCGGCCTTCCTTTCGCCGCCGACATGGCGGAGATGAACCGGGCCCAGGCGCTCCTCCTCTCCGGCAGGCCGGACGACGCTCTCGATCTCTTCCTCTCGCTGAAAGATCGCCTTGCGGTGTCGCCTACCGAGCAAACAAGGTCCATCGAATTCGCGGGCGACGCCTACTACCGCCTCAACCTTTGGCCCGAGGCGCTCGATGCGTATCGAGAGGCACTCAGCCGCACGGGCAGCATCCAGCCTAACCACGAAGCGAACGTGCGGCTGGGCATCGGCCTTTCATTGCTTGCCACGGGCAAACCCGCCGAAGCGCTTCCTTATTTCGCTGCCGCTCATCGGCGATATCTGAAGCTCAATAACCTCGCTTGGGCGTCGGCCTGTCTTCTTGGGAAGGCGCAAGCTCAACGTGCGCAAAAACAGCACAAAGGCGCGTCAACGACTGCCAAGCAAGCCGCCGACCTCGCCCATAGAGCCAACTCGGCGTACCACTGGTGCGAGGCTGTCCTGAGCCATCGAGCTCCCCCACAAGAAATGCGAAGAGCCCTCAAGATCATCCAGGGCTACGGATATGTGGGCCTTGCATGGCGCGCGCATCATGCGTTAGCCCAGAGCTTTCAAACACGCCAAACCCAGCACTACAAACGCATGGTGGACTCGATGCTCGAGGCGCGGCTTCTCACCTCCTCGCTCACGTCCAGGTCCAGCTTTCTTAAGGACAAGTCCGATGCGCTTCGCGAATACCTGGCCGTGCTTCTCGAGCGGCCGACCAAGCGAAATGTGGCAGAAGCGCTGCGCGTGATCGTAGAAACCCGCTCGGTCACGCTCCTCGACGAGCTCCTATCCGCACAGGGCGAAGCCCTCCATTCAGGCGTTCAAGAACAGCTTCAGGCCGTGAGAAGCGAGCTGCAGGCGCTAGCCGCTGAGGAATCGACCCCCAACGGGGCACGGCGTGGCTACGCTCTCGACGCCGTGCCTCCGGAAACGCAACGGCGGTGGACGAACGCGGCGAGGAAAAGCCGGGCGCTCATGCAGACTCTGCCAAGGGCCATTCCCGATGGGGTCGCCGTCCTGGCCCAAGCGGGCGACCACTCCTACTCGATTTCTAGTGGCCAAAGCAGGCGCTTAACCCGCGGCGCGGAAGATCTCCGGAAGGCGCTGAAGTGGCTCGAGTACGAGCTGATGGCGCCAATGGTCGATCCGGACGCACCCGCAAAACCGGCCTTGGACGCTCTCGCCAATCTACGAGAGCTGCTCGGACCGCTCGGGGATGTAAACGGACTGTGCCCGGATGGCCTGCTGTGGCGCGTGCCTTGGCAGTGTCTGGGCCCCCAGGCGCCTGACCTCCTGCTGCACCCCTCGGCAAACGCCGCCGCCCAGTTGGAACTCCCCAAGAACCCGCGGGTCCTGCTCTGGGTATCTCACGCCGTCGATCTTCCGCACGGCGCCGCCGAAGCTAGGCAATTCCTCGGCCGCTACCCACAAGCCAAGGTCTGCACGACGGCAGGAGAGGCGCTCGCCAGCCTCGAGCATGCGTGGGACATCGTCCATGTGGTTAGTCATGCCAAACATCGCGTAGAAAACCCGATGTTCTCCTCGATCGAGATGGCTGACGGGCCGGTCTTCGCCGCCGATATTGCTAGGAGCGGCCTCCGAGCGGGACTCGTAACCCTTGCGGCGTGCGACACAGGAGCGGTTTCGCTGGTCTCTCGCGAAGAGCCGGATGGCTTGGCCAGGGCATTCCTCGCAAGGGGAGCGTCACACGTGGTCGCCAGCGCCTGGGCTCTTCACGACGAGGCTGCCGCAAAGGCGTTTGGAACGTTCTACGCTGATTTGGACGTGGAAACAGATGTTCGGGAGGCTTTGCAGTCCGCTCGCCGGCACGTCCGGGAGTGGCGCGCGCATCCGTATTACTGGGGCGCATTAGCGATGTATCGCGGATACCGCTCGTAGGCTCTTTATGTTTTGAAAAGGTGATTTGAGGCAAATATGAATTCCGCAAAGCTTCTAGTGATGGGTCTGGTTGGGCTGGCAAGTGTCACTGCCTTTGGCCAAACGCGCTTGATCTCACGGATCGCCGCCGGCGTCGATCCTTCGGCCATAGCAACAAAGTACAAGCTGACTCTGGTCGATAAGACCGCAAACGCTCCTTTCGCCTACTTTGGAGCGCCCACATACGCGGCGGGGCAGACAGCACGCCAGAAGATGGCGACCGACCCGCAGATCCTTTGGACCGAAGACGATGCCAGTCTCAGCTCGCCTGAGAACAACGGCCAAAAGGGCGGCACCATTCCCGCGATCGGAGATCGAAACGCTCTCTATGAGAGGAATAAAAATGTGCTCGCCCAGATCGGCTGGAGCAAATCGCTAGCCAACTCTTCTGGCCGTATCGTGGTGATCGCGATCCTCGATACGGGCTTGGCCTCGAAGCAGACCTACCTCTGGAACAAGACCTACGCGGCCGCCAACTTCGTGGAGTCGGGCTCTCCGTTCGACATGCCCCGCAATCAAGACAGCAACGGCAACGGCACGCCCGATGAGGCCGTGGGCCATGGAACGATGGTGGCCGGGATCGTGGATCAGATCGCCCCTCTCACTCGCCTCGCAATCGCCCGCGTTGCAGACAGCGATGGACGCGCGACGGCATGGAGGCTTATCAAGGGCCTCGCATTCGCGGTCAATGCGAAAGCCGAGGTCGCTAACATCAGCCTAGGTTCGTCAAATCAAATTGTCGCAATGACCGACGTGTTGGACTGGTGCGACGAGAAGAACCTCCTCGTAGTCGCCGCGATTGGCAACAATGCCCATGAAGGCGCCGTTTTCCCTTCCCGCATCAGCAAGGTGATCTGCGTCTCCGGCTTGAAGCCCGATAATGTCAAGGCGCCGTTCAGCAATTGGGACGGAACTGCCGACGCAGCCGCCCCCGCCACCGGCATCGTCAGCCAGTACTACAACGGCCAGATGGGGATCTGGTCGGGCACCTCGTTCGCGGCACCCATGGTCTCGGGCGCTATCGCGGACGTGTTGCGCCGTACGGGTCGCGTCTTGAATCGATCCTGGCGAGACTATCTCAAGAATTCGGGCCAGAGCATCAACAACGCCAACCCGAGCTATAAGGACCGGCTAGGGCGTCTGCTGAACATCGCGGCACTGAACTCGCGCGTTGCTTCGTCGGCCCCTTAGCGAAGCTCGAATCGGCTCTTGGGACGCGGCGCCCCAGCTCGCCTCAACAACGCCATGAGCTCGCCGATCTGGATCGACTCGAGTTCGCGAATAGCGCCGGCGATCTCTTCGGCGATCGAACGATCGGTTGTCGTGGTCGCCAGCCGCATGTACTTGTTTGTAGCTTCGGCCCAATCGAACGGCCGGCTGAAGAAACCGGGATAGTCCTTGCGCTCCGAGCGAAGCTCTGTCCCATCGTGCAGCCGGACGATCACGCGGCAGCAAACCTCTCGCGGATATCGCTCCGTGAATGGATCGGTTTGGTTGATCAATTGCTCGTTGGCCTTCGGAGGCGGAACCATAACGTAAACGCGCCTCAACAATTCCTGCACGTCCTTTTTCAGGATCCGTTCTGGGCTGAACTGCTCCGGCCACACCTCGCCATCCAAGAGCGCGACTGCCACCAGGTAAGGCAGGCTGTGATCCGCTTGCTCTTTGTTCTGGACCAAATAGCGGTTCCCGTAATCTCCGCTGCCCGTGATCTCATACGCCGTCCTGAAGACTTCGCCTTTCACGCTGTGCACGTCTTCCGCCCGAGAGGCATGATGGTCGAGCAAGTCCAGCACTGCGTCGATGGTCGACTGCGTATGCACCTCCGCGTTGTACGACTTCAGCGAGCACTTCTGAATGACGTCGAGGCGTTCCTTTTCCCAGTCCACGTCCAGGTGGACTTTCATGACATCCTTGAAACCCTTCTTGGCCTCGATGACTCCGACCGGTCCGGTCACCCCTTGCCGCGCCATAAGGGTCGCCAACATGGCCGAGCTCGAGGTCACTGCGGCGGCCAAGCCCTTCAACTCGGTGCCTGGGCTGCATCGAATGACGGCCATCGATCCTAGCTGCGAGCCGGCGATCGAAAGGGCATTAGCGATCTGTTCGGTGTCCATGCCTAGAAGGCGTCCGGCCCCAGCTGGTACGCAAAAGGAGAGATGGTACGTGTGGTCCAGATCCGCCGGCATGACGGGCGCCTCGTCCGCAAGCCGGCATTGGATTTGGTAGCTCACGGCCAGGGCGGTCAACAAGTCCCGGCCAGAGGCATTGGCGAGCTCTGCGGCGCTTAGTAAGGCGGCTAGATTGTCGCACGGGTGGCACGTCTCGTCATCCCCCATGTAGCTGTCCATGAAGTCCAGGTATCGGGTCGCCGCCGTGTTGAACAAGACCGCACGATCTATCGATGTCTTGCCGCCACCCAAGAGGGTGCACT
>JAXDKF010000073.1:0-5705 GCA_034667265.1 Fimbriimonadaceae bacterium | reverse complement strand
CTTCTGGCCCGCCACCAACCGTTCACTAGGTAGCGGCTGTCGACATAATCGAGCTCGCCGGCGGCGACGATCTGCATGGCTTCGCGAAGCTTGTAGTGGCCCATTGGGCCCCAGACCTGAATCGCGTGCCGGTTGAAGAACTGGAGTTCGCGGTAGCTGCCCTCGGCGATCCAATTGCCGAGGATGTGAACTGACTGCAGGTATTCCAAGTGGCTGGGGTAGAGGTACGTTTCAGCGAGGGTGGGACCGGTCGAGTAAGCTGGCATCGTGCCGGAGAGGATGTCGCGAAGCAGGAAGTGATGGGGGTAGCTCCGGGGGGCGGGGCGCCTGAGGATGTCCGTCGCGGGGATCAATGAGGACATGTTCGCAGGCGGGTCAGGCAGGGTGGCGAGTTCGGCTCGGATTGCTTCGATCTTATCTCTGGGCCATGCGAGGATCCCGGACCGCTGCTTGACCGCCGTGGCTAGGCCGCCTTTTGTGAGGACCGTAAGGTTGGCCTCGCCTTTGCACAGAAGCTCGCGCGCCTTCGCGGTCGAGATAAGGTTGGAATCCACCTCCGTCTGCTCTTTGCGGCGCCACGTAGCATAGGGCTGGAGCAGGTCCCGACCTCCGCGGCGATAGCCGATCCGCTTTGCGAGGAAGGGGAAGCGGGCATCAGCTATGAAGCTGAGATCCCGGCCGTCGCGATGCTTGAGACCTTGGATTGCGTATAGCCCCGCCGTCGTTGAGAAGCGCCGCACGAGCGGCGTCGACGCGGTTGGATTGGGATTTCTGTCGACCAGGCCGTCGAGCAACGCTTGGTATGCTTTCGGCCAGTTCGAGAGAATGTCCGCGGCTGCCACGATCGTTTTGCGGTGTTCGTCCGTGGTGCGGTGGGCGTCGATGATGATTTGCCGAAATTGGCGTTTGAAGTATCTCGGGATGTCGTCTGCTTCGTTGAGCTGCGACAGTTGCCCGAGATATTCCAGCGTGGTCAGCCGTTCTTGGAGTGACGCGCGGTGCCAGGCCCTCGGAAAGCGCGATCGAATTGCGGGCGAGATGGACGTCCCGGTAGCGGCTGCGATGAGTGAGGACGCAACGGCGACCTCGCGTTCGTCGGCCGGCTCGTCCGCGCCGTCTCTGAAGTCGGTGCTGCAGTCGGTGCAGGTCCAGCAATTGTAGGTGTGGAATTTGAACGGCTTCCCGCACCTCGAGCACGACTCCGCGAGTTTCGTTCCGTGGACCGGGCAGGCGGTAAGGTGCCTGAGAGACCAGATGCCGAGTATCGTGTCTGTGTCGCTGGCGCACCTTCGGCAGATCCGCATTTTCTGGAGGTGCAGGTAGGTGTCGTGAACATCGTGGCCGAAGAAGCGAAGCCAGCTTCGAACACCTCCGGGAGCTTCTCGCCACCGCAGCGGCTCGACGAAGCTTGGGCGAACGTTCAGGCTTTCGACAAGGCGGTCCCAGACATGGTCGGCGCTGCGCGGCGTGATATCCACGACGTCCATGAGTCTGGTCGTGTACCTGAGACCGGGCAGGCGATTGCGCTGCGCTAGGCGACGCAGGTAGCCGACAATGTGCTCGCCGGCCAGCGGCACCGGAACATGCGCGATCAAGGCTGGGCGCCTTTGTCGGCTGGCGCTCTTCATAGGAATTCCCTGAAGGGATTTTCGTCGCAACGACCTGCGGCGGGCAGGGCTTCGAAAGCTTGGGCGAAGTCACTGTCCCGGATGCAACGGGCTTGGTCGTCGATCGCCCGCGCTGCCGCCTTTCTGAGTATCTGGCAAAGCGGCCGGAGCAGCCCGTCGCTCAGGAGGTGCAGACGCCGCGCGCGATCTGGCTCGCCCAGCAGCGAAAGCTCGTCGAACGGGAGGCAGGCATCGAGCTCATTGAGAAATTTGGAATAGGCTTTCTGTTCCGCCGCTGAGGTGTACGGGTAGCGATCGAGGACGAAACGATAGGGGGTAAGCTGGTCTAGCTGGTCATCCGCATTCACAATGTCGTTGATTGCCTTCATCCCGGCCAGCACGACCGGGATGTTGGTTTCCTTGCAGATGGTTTTGATCCAGTCGCGGGTTGTGCCGCGGGTTTTTTCGGCGCCGTGCTGGAGAAGGTGCTGGGCCTCGTCGAGGATGAACATCTCGGTTCGGCGCAGCAGGAGCTGCTCGATGAGGAGGCCTTTTCGCACGCGCGGACCTTGGGGCGCTCGCTCGCCCATGAGTTTGACCATGGCGCGGTCCGAAACGTCGGTTGCGCTGAGGCTATCTCGGAGCGAGATGAGGAGGACTGGCAGCGTTCGAATGATACACCCGTTCTCTCGGATCTCGCCCGGAAGGTTGTTGTCGCTGTAGGTCTGGAGAAGCTTCGATTTTCCAACGCCGGGCTTGCCCACGATCGTGACGCAGGTGGGCTCGGCCCTCTCGCGCATGTTGCGCCTCACCTCGTTGAGTGTTTCGATAATCTCCCGCGTTTCCGGTCGCTCGACGAAAGCACCGTTGACCGCCTCGCGGCGGAACGACGGGTCTTCGTCGATCCAGCAGCCGGTTCGCTTGCTCATGCTTCGTCGGGCTCGGTCGCCGAGATAACCCGCACGCGCCTCCGTACGGCGGGTCTCGCGGCGGTATCGCTCAGCGGCTCTTGATCGTTAGAGGCCGTGAACCTGCGGGCGTGGCGTCCAGCGGTGCTCTTGGGTGGCGTGGTAGCGTAGGTGTCGCCGGCAGGAGAGATTCTGCCATGGCCGGTCAGGCGGGCCAGACGCTTGCTGACCTTTGAGGTGCGCCGTCGGCCGTCCGCGGCTTCCATCTGCACGATGAGGGCTACCATGGCTTCGGCCAGCGAATCCGGGTCTGTGGCGCCTTTGCAGCGCTCGCGTTCGTACCGAAGGATGCTGAGGTGTTCCCACATGGAGAGGCCTTCGGCGTAGTTCATCCACTTCGAAACCGGCTTCACTTCGAGGAAGCGCCTCTCGTGCGGCAGGTAGACGTGTATGGCCCCGAGGTCGGCTGGATCGTAGCGGAAGGCGAGCCGCGGTTTCTTGTCGACCTTCGCTTGGAAGGCGGGTGAGCTACGCAGCGCGGCCAGTTCGGGGCTGTTGTAGACGATGTGTTTGAGTTGGACGCCAGCTCGTTGGAGCGTGGCGTAGAAAGTTCGACCGAACAGGGGCAGGATTTCCTGGAGATCGCCCAGCGGATCGATTCTAAAGCGCTTGGTGAGCTCGTCCCACCGGCGATAGGGGAGGTCGCGGATCCCGGCATGTCGCCTTCGTGGATAGATATCGACCAGGATACGGTGCGCCTGCTCGTAGAGTTCGTCGAGGGTAATGACCGCATTCTTTTCGGAGTCGTAATCCTTGCGCTGCAGGACGTTGCTGAAGGTGGTGCCCCGCTGCTCGTGCAGGAGCCGTTTGTTGAGGGTGCCGAAGAAGCGCTCGATGCCGCCTTTGTGTCTGGGTGTCCGGCGCGGCGCGAAGAGGACGTTACCGATGCCGAGCGCGGCGGCGTTCAGCCGGAGATCGTGGCCAAGATTCTCTCTGGCCCGGTCGAAGAGAAGCCCGCGAGGCACGCCGAACACGGGCCAGTGGTTCTGGATCTTCCATTCGCCGGCTTCGACTTTTCGACGCAGGTAAGTTTTGGGCAGGATGCCGTTTTTGAGGCACTGCATGACGGTGAGGACGCTGGGGTGTTCAAAGCCGATGTAGAGCCCGAACGGCATTCGGGTGCAGCGGTCGATGGCGATCGCGATCGTGGGCCTGCCGATCGGAACCCGCAATTCGTTGCTGACGACAAAAAGGTCGGCCGTGGTGTGGTCCAGCTCGACGAGGTCAAGTGGAGCTTCCGGATCCTCCCGCAGGTTGACGCCGTCGAACTTCTGGGCGGCATCGACTTCGCCGTGACGTGCGGCATGGACCTCTCGTGGGTCGCGGGCGGCGACCGCGATGGCAATGGCGTCGAGTCCCGGTGTCTCGAGCTTGTCTTCGACTGAGCGATGGACGTTGAGCTGCCGGATCTCGGTGCGAATGAACGCCTGTACGCTGATCATTGAGATTGGTGGTCGTGCGAGGTAGCGCTGATCGATGACCCGTTCGAGCACCTCTCGCACTTCTGGATGAAGTCGGTCGATGCGGTTGCCCTTGTCGCACTGACGCTCGATCAGTCGGCCGATGTGCGGATGGTCCCCGAGTTTGGCCTGCCATCGCCGGACACTCCGCCAATGCGGCGGGTGGGAATCCCCGAGGCGTTTGGCTGTGGCCAGGACGGCGGCTTCGACGTCTTTGATTGGAGCGCGCCAGGGCGGAACGGCTTTTCGTAGATCCTGCGCATATTCCCACCTGCGTTGCAGGGCAGCGAGTTCGGCGGGGGACAGGCTCTCGAGATCGACCACGGGCTCGGGTATTTCGGGATCTTTCGAGCGGCCGGTCGTGGTGACGAGGCGGGCGCCTTCTTCGGCGACCAGTTCGGCGATCTGCTCGTCGGTGAGCGTCAGGCGTTGGTTGGTGGGATCGTGGACCCAGTCCACTTCCTGGCCGCGGCGCCCCTCGTAGCGATAGTTGAGGCCCAGGTGGATGAACCTGGTTGCGATGGTGAGGTCGTATCGGATCACGGCCGGCCTCCGAGCGGTGAGGTGAAGGGGATCAATCGCGGGAAGCGGATGCTGTCGGCCGGATGCACGATGGTCTCGTGGGTGACGCCCTTGGCGATGTCGGCGCAGAGTTTGCGGCTGCACAGAAGGGCGAGAAGAATCTCGAAGGTGGCTCCGTAGCGTTCTGTGTCGGTGAGCAGATCGTCGACGCGACAGGGCCGATGGCCCATGGCCGCGTCGATTCGCGACCAGACCTCCGCATCCACTTTCGTGTGGATGCGCCGAAAGACTCTCTTGAGGTTTTTGAATTCCGGCTCTTTGCGCAGCTGACTTTTGAGGGTGACGCTGTAGCGGTGACCGCGGGAGTGGAACTCGCGGGCGATCCAGCGATGTCGCTCGCGCTCGTCAGGCCTCGCGAATTGGTCGTCCTCTTTGACCTCGTGCCATTCCATCATTCCGTCGACGGTGATGCAGAAGTCTGGGAAGGCTTTTCGGATGCTGGAGCCGTCGCGGTAGGTGAGTTCGAGGGGTTGCTCGTAGATTTCGGTGACGCGCGGATCGAGCTCTGCGCGGATGATGAAGGCCTGCTCGTTGGGTGATTCGTGATCGATGCAGATGCCTGGGCGCAGGCGGCTGACTATGAACCCGGTCTCGCGGCAGGCGGACCGACTGTTGATTTTCCTCAGTGGAATTTCGCTTGGCCGCAGATCCAGGAACTGACGGTCGACCACCCGGTTTTCCTCTCATCTTGTGCTTCGCGCAAAGTGGAATGGAAAAGTCGGGTACGGCCGTGCCGGTTAATTTGGTGTTCCCCACATTAAGTGGCGGAGAAAATATCTCTGCAGTTGTGGCGTAAGATTGACTCTGAAGCTAGACCGGCGGCATTATCTCTTAGCATGGACTGGGTTGGTGATTTGGCGGGTATCGTGTCGGCGGGTGCTGGGGTGGCAACATTGCTGGCCGGATTCAAAAAAAGGCTGTGGCGCTTGATTGAATATGGCTCTGCCGAGTCGTTGTAAGAAGATAGGTTGGCGGCGAAGAGTCATTTGTCGAATGACGATGATTGAATTGCCGCCGGGCGGCCCCGAGTGATTCGGGGCCGCCAAATGCTCAGACCTTCCATGCGAGTAGAAGCGGGTGATTTTACT
>JAXDKF010000072.1:0-6543 GCA_034667265.1 Fimbriimonadaceae bacterium | reverse complement strand
CAATGGCGACATCCTGGAACGCAGCGATGTCGCCCGCCACATACACGTTGGGATCGGAAGTGCGCAGATAATCGTCGGCCAGGACTCCGTCTTTCTCGTCCATCTTCAAACCGGCTTGCTTGGGGAGATCTAGGTTCTGGAAGACGCCCACACCGACCACAACCATGTCTGCCGGCACTTCCTTTCCGCTTTTGGTGCGCACGGCTCTGACACGGCCTTCGCCCAAGATCTCGGCGACCTCTTCGTTCATAAGCATCGTCGCGCCATGCTTCTCGTAATAGCTCTTGAGAAAGTTGCCGGTCGCGGGACTCGCAAAGTTGCTCCACGGATGCTCGGCGTTGTGGATGATCGTAGTCCGCATCTTTCGATTGATGCAGCCGCTGCCGACCTCCATGCCGATGTATCCGGCGCCCATCATCACCGCAGCCTTGCCCTCCGCCATATCTGACTTGATGGCCATGGAATCATCCACGCTGCGAAGGAGGTGCACGCCCTGCAAGTCGATGCCCGGCATCTTCGGCTTCTTGGGTGTTGAGCCGGTAGCAACAAGGGCCTTCTGGTACTGGATGGTCGTTCCGTCGTCGAGCTGCACAGTACGCGCCGCCAAGTCCAAAGAAACTGCCTTGCGGCCGCGCAATACTTGGATGTTCTTCTCTTGATAGAACGACTGGTCTTTGGACTCGACGTCCTCGGGAGAGAGATCCTTTGTAAGGAAGCCTTTGGAGAGCGGCGGCCGGTCGTACGGGAACCACTTTTCCTGGCCGACGATGATCACCGATCCGTCGGCATCCACTTCCCGAATTCCAACCGAAGCCTGCGCGGCGGCAACCCCGCCCCCAACCAACACGTAGCGTGCCTGTAACTGCTCACCCATGCAACCAACTTACCCAGCGAGCCTCGCTTCCAACCCGCGCTTTACGTCCGGCCATTCAGCGGCGACGATCGAGTACATCACGGTGTCTCGCACAAAGCCGTCGGGCATGATCATGTGCTTGCGCAGCACGCCTTCCTTCACCGCTCCTAGTTTCTCGATGGCGTGCTGGCTTTGCAGGTTTCGCCCGTCCGTCTTGAGCTGAACGCGCTCGCACCCAAGCCGCTCGAATGCGTGCGCCAGAAGAAGGAGCTTGCTCTCGGGATTAACCTTTGTGCCCTGGTGAGCGCGGCCAATCCACGTGGTCCCGATTTCCAGGCCCATGTGCTTTGGCCGGATGTCCATGTAGGTCGTGCTCCCGATCGCCTCCCCCGTCGCCTGAAGCACGGTGGCGAAGGGCACCATGTCTGGAATCGCTTGTAGCCTCTCAATGCACTCCAAGACGGCGCTTTCCGTCTGTGCCGTAGGGTGCGAGGCGGCAAACCACTGGAAGAGCTCCGGCTCCGCATGGCGCGCGAGGTCCTTTGCATGGCGGGCGTCCAAGGGCTCCTGGCGCACCGTCTTACCCTTCAACACGATCGGCTGCACGTCGAGCATGCAAGGAGCTTACATGCCGCTAAAAGACGTGCGTGGGCACAACGGCGTATGTGGTGCTAGAGACATGCTTCTTCTCGACCACTTCTAGCAAAGCATCGACTACTGCCGGGTCGAACTGCTTGCCCTTCTCTGATTCCAATTCTTGGATAGCGACCGATATTGGCCGTGGTGGCTTGTAGGGTCGCTCGCTCATAATCGCGTCGAAGGCGTCTGCCGCAGCCACGATGCGTCCCGCCAAAGGAATGTCCTCCCCCTTCAGCCCCCGTGGATAGCCAGAGCCGTCGTAGGCTTCGTGATGTGAGAGCGCCACTTGTTGGGCGAGTTGCAGAACCCTCTCAGTGCAGCCGTCGAGGATCCGGCAGCCGATCTCCGTGTGCTCTTTCAAGATGTCGTATTCAGTCGGAGTCAGAGGACCGGGCTTGTTGAGGATCGCGTCAGGAATTCCGATCTTGCCCAGGTCGTGCAGCAGGGCCGCGGACCGGATGTCTTCCACAAAGCCTGTATGAGCTCCCATGGCGTCAGCGATGAGCGCGCTTAGCTCGCCCACGCGCTGCGTGTGCTGGCTCGTTTGATCGTCTCTAAACTCGGCTGCCAGAGCTAATCGCTCCAGCGTCTCTCTTTGCGACCTGCGTAGATCTCGCGTCCTTTCCATCACCATTTCCTCCAGCTCTTCCTTGTTCCTTTGCACCTGCTGGAAAAGTTGCCGGATGCGCAGCGAGTTGCGCGTTCTCAGTACCAGCTCGGTGAGATCGAACTCTCGGCGGACGAAGTCGGCGACGCCTGCCTCCAGCGCGCGTTGCTTGACCTCTTCCGAGGCATCGCCCGTGAGCATGATGATCGGAGGAAGAGTCTCCTCCGGTCCCAGCTTTTTGAGTTCCTCCAGCACGTAGAAGCCGTCCACCGGCGGCAGACGCATATCGAGCAGGATCAGGTCTGGGCGGGACCTCTTGCAGACTTCCGCGGCCGCGAAGGGATCGCTCTCCGTGATGACGTCTTTGCAACCCGCCTTGGTGAGCGCGCGCTTGACGAAGATTAAATTGTCTTCGTCGTCATCGATGATGAGCACTCTGGCTGTTTGTAGCTCGATCCAGGCCATTGGTTGGGAGTAGAGAGGTGGGTCCGATTCCAGGAACTTGGACTTCAGTCTGAAAGATGCGCGCCGAGGGTTGCCTCATCAGCCTCGCGATCTAGCGGGAGGGGTCCCAAAACGTAGTCCACCAGCCTGCCCCATCCATAGAATGCCAGTGCGACTAAGAGAATGCCGGCCACCTGCCACCAGCTATAAGGTCCGTTCAGAGCGCTCGCTCGCCACAGGAGTATCGTGGCCACGAGTCCACCCACCAGGGTAGAGCCTCCTACCAGGCCCTCGCGCTCGATGTTCGTTGAACGGGAGAACAGCAGGCCGATCCCGAACAGGATGACCAGGCCGACCCCAATCCAGCCGAATATGAGCGCAGAGCTCTGGGATGCAGGATCCACGCCTGTATGGCTACCTCTAAGCGGCTGTAAGTTCCCTCGTACAAGAGCCAATCGGAATAACGGCAGATTGGATGTCAGGTTCATTCGAGCCGAGAGTAGTTACGGCTTTTTCGCGGAAGTCAGCCGTGAACGAGCCGCTCAATGGTGGCCAACATCCTCTTCATGGACGAAATGCCCGAGTTCGAGCGGCAAGTCCTGGAAGCCCTGCGCCAACCCGGGGAGACGTCGCGCACTTTCAACCAAGCGCCGAGGCTCCTCCAACCTGTACTCTTAAGGCAACAAATGCAGAGCCTGGTGGAAACATGCAAGAAGAACGCCGCTGATGAAATGGAGCAGTTCTTGAGGAAGTTGTCCAAAGTGCCGGACGACAAACTGACGTGGTCGCCGACGCCTACGGCCAAGTCCTCAATGCGCATCGCCGCTCACACCGCCCTTTACGCCGGGAGGTTCGCCCGCATGATCGAGGCGCGGGCGCTTGATAGACCCGAGAACCTGGACGAATGGCTAGCGCAAAGAAGTGCGGAAGAGATCGCGATCACGACCCGCGACGAGGTCGAAAGCGTGTTCCGTAAGGGGACCCGCGAGGTCCTCGCGGCGCTGGACAGTCTTACGCCGGAAGAGATTGAGGGCCGGCTCGATTCGGGCCAAGGTTGGTCTGCCCCGATGACGTGGCTAATGAATCTGCCGGCGAATCACACAGGCTGGCACGCGGCACAGATCGACTACCTCCAGACCTGCTGGGACGATCAGGAAGTGTATTTCTAAGCAGCGAATCGTTAAAGGTTTCGTAGTGGGCGCTTTGCCATCAAGCCGGGCAGCCAACTGATAGAATGCCCCGAGTTAAACACTCTTCAAAGCCCGATCCAGGTCGGCAATCAAGTCGTCGACGTTTTCGATGCCTACCGATACCCGCACCAGGTTGTCTAGGATCCCGAGCTCTTTCCGGATCTCAGGCGGCACCGATGCGTGGGTCATGATGGCGGGATGCTCGATGAGGCTCTCCACTCCGCCCAAGGACTCGGCGAGCGTAAACAGCTTCACATCGGATAAGAACTTTCGCGTCCCCTCGATGTCCGCCCTCAGGAAGAACGTCATCATTCCTCCGAAGCCCCGCGCCTGCTTGGAAGCGAGGCAATGCCCAGGGTGCGACTCCAGACCTGGATAGAGCACCCGCTCCACCTTGGGGTGCTGCTCCAAAAACTCGGCCACGCGCATTGCGTTCTGCCCGTGCCGCTCCATCCGCACCGCCAACGTTTTGATCCCGCGAAGAACTAAAAAGCAATCGAACGGACCTATCTGCGCGCCGATCGCGTTCTGCAAGAACTTGAGCCGCGCATACAGGGTCTTCGGCGCCGAGAACGTCGGGTCGCTCCACGTTTTACGCGGCGCCTTGATCTCGCGATCCTTCATCACAAGGCAGCCCATCACCACGTCGCTGTGGCCGTTGACGTACTTCGTCATCGAGTGCATCACGATGTCGGCGCCGAGGTCCAGCGGGTTCTGAAAATACGGCGACATAAACGTGTTGTCGACCGCCGTTAGCGCGCCGTGCTCTCGCGCGATGTCGCTGATCTTCTTGATGTCGAGGATGTTCAACATCGGGTTGGTCGGAGTTTCGAACCACACCAACTTGGTCTCTGGTTTTATCGTCCGGCGGTAGAGCTCTTCGTCGGCGAGATTGATGAAGTCGAACTTCAGCCCTCGGAACGTCGCCACCTTCTCGAATAGCCGATAGGTTCCCCCGTATAGGTCGTCGCCCGCGATCACGTGGTCACCCGCTTGGAACAGATTTAGAACGGCATCTGTGGAGGCCAGGCCCGAAGCAAAACACAGCGCATGGTCGCCATTCTCCAGCGCGGCGAGCTGCGTCTGCAGGGCCGTCCGCGTTGGGTTGTCCGTCCGCGAGTACTCGTATCCCTTGTGCACGCCAGGCGCGGATTGCGCATACGTGCTGCTCGCATAGATCGGCGTCATCACTGCGCCGGTCAGCGGATCGGGCTCCACTCCCGCGTGAATCACCTTCGTCTCAAAATGCTGATCTTTACCGCTGCTCATCTATCCTTCACCTATCTCCGCGACTCTGCGTCACCTGGGCCTTTCTACGATTGCATTCGCCGATGTGGGAACCGTCTGGGCCGGTCGGCAGAACACCGTCGCCAACGTAAACGCTACCAAAGATAGGAAGATCCACTGCGCTGCGCCCACCCAAACCGCCGTCATGCCCGCGCTCTTCAGGTCCTTGAATCCCGTCTGCAGACCGACGCCCGCCATGCCCACGCACAGCAACCAGACATTGCCGACGTTGTTGATCCACATTACCGCTTCAGGGGGCAACGGCAGGTAAGAGTTGGCGAGGGCGAAGATCACGAACAGAACCAGGAACCACGGAACGGGGGAGACCTTCGCTTCGGCGTCCTCACCCTTCTTCCGCATCCACCAGGCGAAGTAGAAAACTACCGGCGCGAGCATCGCGATCCGAGCGAGCTTCACGACCGTCGCAACATCCTCTACTCTGAGCGCCTGCGCGGCGGCCACGACTTGCGCCGTCTCGTGCAAGCTTGCGCCTGTCCAAACCGCATAGAGGAAAGGCTGCATCCCTATGGCCCGAGCCAAAAACGGATAGAGCAGAATGCCAATCGTTCCGAAGAGAGTGATCACCCCAATGGACGCCGCCACATCTTTTCGCTCCGCTTTGACCACCGTTTCCGTCGCCACGATCGCGCTGGCTCCGCAGATCGCGCCGCCCACGCCAAGCAGCGCGGCAAACCGGTCGTTCAAGCCCATCGCCTTGGCAAACCAGAATCCAAAGACCAAGGCGGCAAGAGTCGAGATGATCACCACTGCCAAGGCGGGCGCGCCCACGCTGACGAGCTTTGCCAAGCTCAGCTTGAACCCTAAGAACGCGACGCCCCAACGCAAGATGGGCCGTTGCGCCATCTCGATGCCGGGCTGCGCCCATGCGGGCGGAGGCAACACGTTCTTCCACACCATCCCGAGGAGGATCACCAGCAGCAGGGCGCCTAAGTGCAGTGTGTTCTTTACGTAGGGAAGATCGGCCAGCCGAATCGCCGCCGCGGCAATTGCCAGACAGAGTAAGAGTCCGGGTAACGAGTCTAAGATTGCATGCCTGAAAGAGAACCCGTTGTTCGGCTCAACACTCGATGGGTGCTCGGACGGTCCTCGAATGGTCACCGTCCTCGGCGGCCCGGCTTTCACGCCGTGTAGGTGAGCTCCCGATACTCGCGGCGGTAGCCGTCCTCGCCGGGTGTGAAGATGTAGCAGTGATCCAGCTCACCCGCATAAACGTGGATCGTGACGGTCGGCTTCTCGTCCGGATTCTCGATCGTGTGGTACTCGAATGGCGGGATCAGCGCACCGGCCTCGCCCTTCCCGGCCATGATCTCGGTTTCCTTGTGGAAGCGCACGGTCTCCGCCTTTTCGTCGCCTTCTAGCGAGTAGGACACCACTTGTATGCGGCCGCGGTACACGCATTCCACGCACCAATGTCCGGCGTGGTCGTGAAGCGCGGTGCCTTGACCCTTGTCCCACACCATCGCCAACACGCTATATCGATCTTGGGGGTCCTTGTGCACGAG
>JAXDKF010000071.1:0-9527 GCA_034667265.1 Fimbriimonadaceae bacterium | reverse complement strand
TGGAGGCCGAGCTCTGCGCATGACGCTCGACTACGATGGCTTTGCCACCGGAGTGCAAGGTCTCGGACCTGGGACGCGTGTGGTGCTGTGGGTTCGAGGTTGCGGCATCGGCTGCCCCGGCTGCATGACGAAAGAGCTGTGGGCTAACGGGCAAGGCAGACCCATTGAAGCGTTGGTAGAACAGATGCTTCCTCACGTGCAAGCGTGTGACGGCCTCAGTATTTCTGGTGGCGAGCCGTTCGATCAGGCATTGGAATTGAGTCAATTGATTGACAGTCTTCGTGCCCACGTCGATGTCCATGTTCTGAGCTATTCCGGATATCGCATCGAGCGGCTAAGAAGAAGGCCAGAAGCGAAAGAGCTCTTGTCCAGGTTAGACATGCTGATGGATGGGCCGTACGTCCAAGAGCGGGCGACGGAGAAGCCCTGGCGTGGATCGGACAACCAGCGTCTGCATCTTCTCAGCGGACGAGCGAAGGCGCCGCAGGAAGGCGATTGGAGGCAGCTCCAGCTTCAGCCGCTCGCGGATGGCAGCGTGCGTCTCATAGGCATTCCGCGTCGTGGAGATATGGAGAAGCTGCGAGAGGCTTTGAGTGCCAAGGGTCTCGTCTTAAGGTCCGAACCGTGAGCTCCGTTTACAAGGTCCGAGTTTGCCCGCGCTGCGGGACGGAAAACCCTGCGAGTACGTCCAACTGCACCAAGTGTGGGGCTGACATCTTGGGCGAGCCCATGGAAACTCGGCGTGTCCAAGAGCCCGTCGCTGAGCCAGAAGAGAAGGAGACAATGGAGATCCAGGGGCCGCGTGTCGTCCTCGAGGTCCTACAGCAGCCCGGCACCCGGTTCGAGGTCGGCGAGGGCCAGACGGTTGGCCGGACCGACGCGGCCGACGTGGTGCTCAAGGGCGTGCCGAATTCCGATTACATCTCGCGAAAGATGGCGGTGTTCACACGGCGCGGCGACCAATGGTTTGTGCAGCACCTGGGGGGCACCAATTACATCACAGTGGACGGGGAGAAATACCAGGACAACGAGGAGATCGCCCTCCACAGCGGGTCCATTTTGGGTTTGGCGCTATGCCAGTTTACGGTTCGGCTCGCCGAGGGCTAGCAAACCTAACATAAGCTAGAAGCGTATGCAATCAGGGTAGCCGCAGCATGCTTTCTGAAGACGCTCCGACCAAACAAGTGTCCCAAGAGCCCGTTCCCTCCGACGCGACTCGTCGCGTGCCGATGGACGGGCCTATCGACGGCACGCGGCGCATTATCACCGACGAGGTGCTGCCCGAGGGCATTAATCCGCTGGGCTATCTGCAGCCGGGCAGCATGCTTCTCAACGCCTACGAAGTGGTTGAGACTTTGCATCCTCACGAGACAGAGCGCGCAGGGATATTCGTTTGCCGTCAGGGTGAGCGCACAGTTGTTCTGAAGGTTGCCGCCCTGCTTCATCCGCCCAAGCCGGAGCTTTGGGACAGGCTGGCGTCTCTCGACCATCCGAACGTGCTCAAGGTTTACGAGACACTGCAGTATCAAGGCCTCTACTACGAGATCCAAGAGTATTGCGCCGGGCGATCGCTATCCAGGCGATTGAAGCAGGAGAGGTTCTCGCCCGATTGGGTGATGGCCACGCTCGTGCCCCAGGTGAACGAAGGCCTGAAGTATCTGCACGAGCAGGGCATCGTGCATCGCGACATCAAGCCGGCAAATATTTATCTGCGGCAGGATGCGCTGAGCTCGTCGGTCGTCGTCGGCGATTTCGACATCTCTTCCGTGATTGCCAGCGACCGTACGTCGCGTGACACCAAGCGCGGAGCAGGCACGTGGGAATACATGCCGCCGGAAGCGTTCCCGAGGTTCGTCGACAGCTCGACGAGCGCAAAGGCAGCAAGAGTAACCAGGACCGCCGATTACTACTCTCTGGGGATCACGATCATCGAGCTGGTTCTGGGCACGACGAGTCTTCACTCTTCGGACTTGGCAGACCTTTTCGACTTTTATCTCTCTGGCGGACAGATCGAGCTGCCAACAGGTCCGCAGCCCTTGGTGCGGTTGTTGCGAGGGCTGCTGATCCGAGACCGGCACAAGCGGTGGGGACCGGACCAGGTGGATCGTTGGATCGAGCAGAAAAACACCTACGACGACGTTCAAGCAATCCTCGACGACGAATATTTCTCACTCAAACGCGCCGTCAATCCCTACACGATCGGTGCGATGCATGCGACTGATCTGGCGAGTTTGGCGGAGGTCTTGGATCGCCATCCCGACGAGGCGTTCGACGACCTATTCAAGAGCAATCGCTTGACCACCTGGGTGGGTGGCATCGATATGAATGTCGCGCGGCACATCGAGAAGGATCGGGAGATCTGGAGGGCCGAGCCGGACAACTCCCTCTTCCGATGCATCATGCTGCTCGACCGGACAAGGCCATTCCCGGTGCTGGGGCTCGGCAAAGCAAAAACCAAGCGCGAATGGCTTGAGAAGATCGTCAGCTCTGGGCTCGGCGAAGAACAATTGGCGGCAGGGCCCCTGAGCTTTGCCGAGGTCCGCAAGCTGGATTCCTGGCTCAATCTCAAGCCCGATGCCGAGCCCGAGCTGGCAGCCAGAGTCGGCGCCACCCTTTGGTTTCCCAGCCTTCTGCGGCTGGAAGAGATCGCCTACATCTTCGATCCGACGTTGCGATATTCGCACACCCTGTCCGCGGTTGAAAATCTTAGATTGCCGGAGCATGAGCGTACTGGTGGCCGGACTCCGCAGGAAGTCGCGCAGCAAGCTTTGGGCCGGCCCGAGGATTGGAAGGACGGCATCCCCGATTTCTACCAAAGCGGATTCGAGCGGTGGAAGAGCGGCTTTCTGGAAGCCTGGATGCGCCAGCGAGGGTTGGGTGAGCTGGCCCAGCAAGCCAGGGCCGCGGCAGAGCTTCTCAAAGAATATCCGTACGCCGCATTCGAGAGCTTCTTGCGAGTCTTAGATCCGTCGCTGCCGAAGTTGCACGTGCACGTGGTTGCGGAGGACGTCGGGAAAATTTGCGTAGTGAAGTATCGCGAAATCGCATCCACGCAAATTCGCTACTACACGGAGGGCGCGGGCATTCCGTTTGGCAGCTTGCGGCTGGCATTCACGCCGGAAGGAATCACGCTGCGTCCACTCTTGCTAGACAGCCGCCAGGGAACGCTGACATTTACGGTGGATTCCCGGCTTGGCATTCCTGTTTCCACCGCGCCGCGCGTTGCGGCGGTAGAGATCCACAACGGAAACTGCAAGCTTGCGGGGGATCGCCCCGTCTTGCGATATCGCATCGAACCCTCCAATAAGCTGGCGGGCATGCGGTTGGCGATGGGCGCGGGTCTAGGTTTCTTGGTTATGGGAGGGGCTCGCCTCGGGATCCACGCGGCGACTGGTTTGGGCGCGATTCCGCCGGGGAACGATGCCTCGGAGCTGATGAATCGTGCGGCGCGGTGGCGACTCCCGGAGAATCCGTACATCTTGGCCTTCCTGCTCGCCGCCTTCTGGCTGTATGTGGGCTTTCGAGTTTGGCTTTGGGGGCTGCGGAGGAGCGAGCTGTGAACATCGATCGCCGCACCATGTGGATCAACATCGGCATCGGCGCCGGCGTGCTGTTTCTGTTCTTCCTGCCTCTGATCCTGCCGTACTTCTTAGCGACGCTGGGCTATGCGAGCCACTGGCTGATCTGGGGCATCGACAGCATGTTCGGCGTGCATGTGCTGGGGTTGCCACCGGCTCTCGCGTGGGCTTTGGTGGGCGCGATCCTTGGCCTGTGTCTCGGATTCTGGACCGTGGCTCCGGCTCTGGGGATGAGAAAAACGAGGACGCTCGCGGCGATCATTCCGATCGCGTTCCTGATCGTGTTGATGGCGCTGGATATGAATGTTTCGCTCCATCAGCCGAGGCCCGCCGAAGACCCGACGCTGGACACGCCTGCTCCGAGACGAGACATTCAACTACAGCTTCCGTTCTAGATTGTGCGCTGCGCCCAGAGCGCCTTCGATGCAGTAGTTGGAGGACAATGATCGGAGAGCAACTGAACTTCGGGGCAAATGTGGCACTAAAAATACGGCTCAAGTACCTGATAGGTGGAGTTGCGACTTTGACTTCATTGACCGCGTTTCTCGGACTCCGAGCTGAAGCAGCCCGAGACCCAATATTTGCAGTTCGCTCCTTGTGCGACACCCAAAACTACTCCTTTGAGGAGTTCCTCGGCCCCGTTACTCGCACGGACTCGCTGGAGCGACACCGTGCTACGATCGACGATTACAAGCGGGTAAAGAATCTCATCCTAGGGCACGCCGCGGTGCGTCATTGGTCACGTCGTGAAGAGCCTATGATGTATGGCACCGATAGAGCGTTCGCTCCGCCATGCCAGGAACAGTGGGCGACACACATTGGCTATCACGCATGGTGCGATGCAAGCGGCCTTCGGTTGGAGAGTGCAGACCATCAAAATACGGTCAGCGTAATGTTTGTTCCCAAGTTGAGGCTCCTGCTTGTGGACAGATCCCGACCCGCCAGCAACCTTGAACTTTGGTTGTCCACGTTGCAGCATGGGGGGAACAGTCCAGTTATTCGGCCCCGAATCTCTTGGGGAGGATTAGAGTCGTCAGGTTGACTGAAATATGCGACCTGCGATGAACGCTCTACAATCTACAATTCGTGAATGACCCACCTCTCCTGCTTTCTCTGCGGCAGGACTTATGATTGGCGACAGCTCATCAACACGTGCGAATGCGGCAAGCCGTTGAAGGCCGAGTACGACCTTTCGCCTGAGACGCTTTCGCGTGACGCTTTGAAGGATCGCGACCCCACACTGTGGCGCTATCGAGAGGTGCTCCCTCCTTGCGAGCCGATCTCGCTAGGCGAGGGCATGACACCGCTTCACCACACTCCGATCTTGGGAGAGAGGTGGTACGTGAAGGATGAGGGGCTGAATCCAACCGCATCCTTTAAGGCGCGCGGGATGACGACGGCGATCTCCATGGCGAAGCATCTGGGCGCGGAGAAGGTGGCGGTTCCAAGTGCGGGAAATGCGGCAGGCGCTATGTCGGCGTATGCGGCAAAGGCGGGTATGGAGGCGCATGTGTTCATGCCCAAGGACACGCCCCGGGCCTGCATCCTGGAGTGCGAGATCCATGGCGCGTGCGTAACGCTGATCGATGGGTTGATCACGGATTGCGCGGCGGAGGTGGCTCGCCGAAAGCCGGTCGAAGGATGGTTCGATCTGAGCACACTGAAGGAGCCTTATCGCGCGGAAGGGAAGAAGACGATGGGCTACGAGCTGGCGGAGCAGATGGACTGGCGCCTGCCCGACGCCGTCGTGTATCCGACTGGCGGAGGCACGGGGCTGGTGGGGATGTGGAAGGCGTTTGACGAGATGGAGCGGATGGGCTGGATCGGCTCTCACCGACCCAAGATGATCTCAGTTCAGGCGGAGGGCTGCGCGCCCATCGTGCGGGCGTTTGAGCAGGGCGAGCGCTTTGCGGCGGAGTTCCCCAACGCGCACACGGCGGCATCGGGTTTGCGTGTTCCGAGAGCGATCGCGGACTTCGTGATGCTGGATTTGATCCGAGCGTCTGGTGGGACTGCGGTGACGGTTTCCGATGCGGAGATGATCGCCGCGGCCAAGGAGATGGCGGCGAAGACCGGGGTCTTTGCGGCACCCGAGGGCGGCGCGACGCTGGCCGCCTCGCGCAAGTTGACGGAGTCTGGATTTCTGAAACCAACCGATACGGTGGTGCTGTTCAATACCGGCTCTGGGCTGAAGTATCTCGAGGCGCTCGGTTGATTTTGGATTAGATGCAGGATGCAGGATGCAGGATGCAGGATGGGTACCGGACTCCCAAGGGCTGATAATCCCTCAAATCCTGAATCCTTAATCCTGAATCGTGCATCTTGCATCCGAGAATCCAAATTCCAAAATCTAAAATCAAGGGGCGGTAACCTCGCCCCATGCCCCCGCTTTACTTAGGCGCGCACATGCCTACTTCCGGAGGGCTCGGGAATGCGCTGAGGAAGGGCAAGGAGATCGGCTGCACGGCGGTGCAGGTCTTCACCTCGAGCCCCCAAACGTGGAAGACCGGACCCATCACGCAAGAAAAGGTCGACGACTTCAAGAAAGCACAGCAAGAGACGGGGATCATGGAGGTCGTCACGCACGACAGCTACCTGATCAACCTCTGCGCGCCCGATCCCGCCATGCGCCAGAAGTCGATCGAGGGGCTCACCAACGAGCTACTCCGGTCTCACCTGTACGGCATCCATTACGTGGTTTCTCATATGGGCTCGCATGTGGGGCAAGACCTGGAAGTCGCATTGAGAGCTGTGGCAGAGGCCGCGGAACAGGTGTTGGACAACAGCCCAGACGACGTGATGCTGCTCATGGAAACGACGGCGGGCCAGGGCTCGGCGCTGAACGCCCGGTTTGAGGAGCTTGCCATTCTCATCGAGCTATTGGACGGCCATCCGCGAGTAGGAGTGTGCCTCGATACCTGTCATGTCTTCGTTGCCGGTTATGACATACGTGATGAGGAGTCGTTCCAGCGGACATTCCACGAGTTCAACCGTCTAATTGGGTTTGACAGGTTAAAGGCCGTCCATTGCAACGACAGCAAGAGAGGTTTAGGTTCAAAGGTCGATCGTCACGAGCACATCGGCAAAGGCGAGCTGGGTCCCAAGACCTTCGAAATGCTGCTGAACGATCCGCGCTTCGAGAAGATCCCGATCATGATCGAGACTGCGGACCCGGACGAGATGCATGAAGTCAATCTGAAGGTGCTCCGAAGCTACGTCCACCAACCCGATCCCGCCAGATGAAAGCTATCGGATAATGAGTGCGATGCCCGAGGACGTCAATCCCGAGTCCCAACCGGTAGTACCGCCGCCGCCTATTGCCCCGCCTCAGGTGCAGACCGATTGGTCCCAGCCGCCAACTCCCGCAGAAGCCCATTACGCCGGTGCCGGGAGCTACAGCGGTCCTGCGACATCTGGGCCGCTGGACGCCTTGATCCCGACGAAGAACCCGCCGGCGCTGATCTCGTACTACTGCGGCGTGTTCGCTCTCACGGTTTGCTTCTCGCCCGTCCTGAGTCCCATTGCGGTGTGGCAAGGCATCAAGGCGCTCAAGCTCGTTAAGCAGACTCCCGGATTGAGAGGAACCACTCATGCGATCACGGGCATTGTGCTGGGCAGCATCGGCTTTCTGGTGTTCGTAGTCGGCATTATCGGACTCTGGATGTCCGCTCAGCCTCCAGAAACGAATTACCTGAAGTGACTACGCCAAGATGTCTGCAAGGCCGGTGTGCCCGCGGGATCTCGCGACCATCGACGGGGTCTCGCCATCGTTTCTTACCTGGCTGGTGCTGGCCCCATTGGCGAGAAGCAGGTCGGATGTTTCGAGATCGCCGCTGTACGCCGTGTAGTGCAGGGGCATCCATCCTTCCTTGTTGGGCGTGTTGACCTTCGTGCCCGCCTCGATCAGGGCTCGTGCGATTTCCTTGTGGCCGTTTGAAAGGGCGGAATGGAGTGGCAAGACGCCTAGCGCGTTCGTGGATGCGACGTTGGGATCGGCGCCGGCGGCAAGCAGTTGTCGGACCATCTCCGCGTGTCCAAAGTAGGCTGCCAAGCCAAGCGGCGTGAAGCCGTCTGCGCTAAATGTGTTCGCCACGCTGGGGTCCGCAGTGAGGAACTGGGCCATCGCATGCTCATCTCCCAGTGCTGCAGCTTCGAAGATGTCCAGGTGACCCTTTGCATTCGCGATGATGCGGCCGATGTCCGCGTGACCGTAGTACACCGACAACAGAACAGCGGAAACTCCATCGCTACTTGCAGCCGCGAGTTTGGGATCCGTCTGCAGGCCGTGCTCGACTCCCGTTCGGTCCCCCGCCTTGACGACCTCGATGAAATCGGACTCCCTCAGCATGCCTGGATTATGAGCGAGCTTCTGGGTAGCTCGCTGTACGCTCGGTAAACTCCGCGTCCCGCATGGCCAAGCGCTACTTCATCACGACGCCGATCTACTACGTCAACAGCTACCCGCACGTCGGGACGACGCTGACCACCGTAGTGGCCGACGTGTGCGCGCGTTACCGCCGGCTGCGTGGCGAAGACGTGTTCTTCCTGACCGGCACGGACGAGAACGGACTCAAAGTCAAGGAAGCCGCCGAGAAGAACGGCAAGTCTCCAAGGGACCACACAGACCACCTCGCCGAAGAGTTCAAGAAAACCTTCCAGGCGATGAACGTCTCGTTCGACGATTTCATCCGCACGACCGAGCCGCGCCACGTCAAGGCTACGCAACACTTCTTCCAACTCCTGGCTGAGGAGGGCTACGTCTACAAAGGCGTCTACGAAGGTTGGTACGACGTCAGCAGCGAGACCTTCTTCCGCGAGGCTGACCTCGTCGATGGAAAGAGCCCCGACGGAAACGAGGTCCGCAAGATCAGCGAGGAGAACTGGTTCTTCAAGCTCAGCGCCTTTGAAGAGCCTCTACTAAAACACATCGAAGCGAATCCCGACTTTCTGCTCCCTGCATCGCGCAAGAACGAGGTCGTCAGCTTCATCAAGCAGGGCCTGCGCGATCTCTGCATCACGCGCAACAACCAGGGTTGGGGCATCCCCATGCCGGGCGACGATGGCAAGGTCATCTATGTGTGGTTCGATGCCCTGATCAACTACCTCGCGGCCACTGGATGGCCGGAAGGCGATTGGCAGAACACCTGGCCCGCCGATGTGCACTGGATGGCCAAGGAGATCTTTACGCGCTTCCACGCCACGCTCTGGCCCGCCATGCTCATGGGCATCGGCGTGGACCTGCCGAAGCACGTCGTGGCGCACGGCTGGTTCACCTTCGGCGACATGAAGATGAGCAAGTCCAAGGGCAACATCATCGAGCCTTTTGAGCTTGCGCAAGACATCGCGGGAAAGACCGGTTGCAAGCCGGAGATCGCGATCGACGTCGTGCGATATTCCCTCGCGGCGCTGCTCCCGTACGAGGGCGACACCAACTACACGCGCGACGAGGTCGACCGCCTCTACAACTCGGACCTTGCCAACGACCTCGGTAACGCTCTCAACCGCACGCTGGCGATGGCTCACAAATTCGTCGACGGCAAGATCCCTGCGGCAGAAGTCGAGAAGGATGCGGCCGATGCCATCCGGCATGCGCGGGCCGAGTTCGATCGCTACATGGAGACCTTCCAGGTCGACAAGTGCACGCATTCCGCCATGGGCCTGGTGCGGTTTCTGAACAAGTACATCGACACTCGTGCGCCGTGGGCGCTTGCAAAGGCAAACGATGCTGCGCTCCCTGCTGTTGTCCGCTCGATGCTGGCGTGCATGCGCGCCGCGGAGGGCCTGATCCGCCCCATCATGCCAACCGTGGCTGATGAAATGGCTAGGCAACTCGGCCTCCCACCGACCAAGAATTGGAACGACATTGGCTCGGACGCAATGCTGCCGGCCGGTACGCCGCTCAGCCAGCCTGAGCCCATTTTTCCGCGCCTAGACAGCAAGAAGCAGTCA
>JAXDKF010000070.1:0-14677 GCA_034667265.1 Fimbriimonadaceae bacterium | reverse complement strand
TCCGTGTAAACGTAGCCGAGCAGTTGGTTTGCGTCCTTTGCCAACAGAATGGGCGCATATCCTGGCTTGAATTTGGCCACGACCTTCCCGTCCAAAAACGAACATCCAAGGTCGGTGCGGTCCTTCTGACTCCAGAGGTTCACGAAGATCTCGTTGGAGGTGGCGTCCTGCATTACCCTGCCGAGCGTTGTTCCCGGCGGCGCGGCAAACTCGACCTTGTTCTGCAGTTTCGAGTTGCCGGAAATTGGCACCGTGCAGATGCCAGACACACTGCCCGTCGAGTTCTGGAACGCTAGTGTTACGCTGTCGAAGTCGTCCGCTCGAACCACCGACGAAAGGAACGCGCGCTCCCAATCCGTCTTGGATGCACCCCCCTGTTCGGCGTCGTACTGTTGCATGCCCGTGTGGAGGAACGCCTTGGCCTCCGAAGTCCGCAAGAAGAACTCGTATTCGTGGAGGTCGTGACTGTCGGCGCCGAGCATCATCACGCCTCGATCGCCGGTCGTGAACACCGCCCTCCCGTCGTTACTCACAACGAGGCCGCGTAGGCGCTCGCCGTGCATAGACATCGCGGCGACGGCGGCATCGTCCACCGGTTCGGCGTGTTCGATCGGCAGATCGAAGGCAGGACCCTGGAGCAGAGTGCCAAGCGCTAGAAAGGCTGCAAGTGCCACAAGGCCATTGTAACGCTCGCTGATTTCCGGTGATCAAGGGGATTGGACGAGGCCGATCAGGTTGCCATCCGCGTCCTTCACAGACGCGATCAGCTTGCCACCACCGACGTCCGTGACCTCCTGATGCATCTGCGCGCCGGCGTCTAGGAGTACCTGCAGCGTGCCCTTGATGTCGTCGACGTGATGGTAGGGAAGAGGTCCCGTCATACCTTTGCTGTGACCCTGTGGGTCCAAGCCGATGTCCTGCCCGCCGACCTGATAGCCGACGTAATACGGAGCATCCATCGAGGGCTCAACGCCCAGGAGCTTGCTGTACAGCGCTTTTGCCCGCTCGATGTCCTTGACCGGATAGAGGATCGTCTTGACGCCTTGATTCATAAAACGTCCTTTGGATAATTCAGATTAGGATGGGAATCGAAAGCTCAGCGGCCCAGTAGTGACCGGCTCTGTTTCGGCGCGGATCGGACGGCCGTATTCATCGAAGACCAGCAACCGCGCACGGCCAAGGTTCGGCCGCAAGACGCATTTCCCAAGCCCGATAATGCAGTGCTGACCATTCGGCAGGTCGACCACCGCGACCGCGCCGCCCTTGTTCAGGTCGATGCGGGTTTTCTTGTAAACGAGCGTGTCTTCGGCCACTTCGAATCCCACTTGCTCGCAAAGAGACGCCATGGCAGGGATGTCGTGAGGCGAGCCAAAGATAGCGACGTTGGAAAGGTCCGCCGGCAATTCCTTGAGGGCAGAACCGAACCGCAGCGGCTTCAACGTGTCTGCGCGTTTCGGATCCACATAAAGCTTGCATCGGGCGCCAATGGTCTCAAGGCTCAGCCCAGTCTCTTCAGGGGTTCGTCCACGCAAGATCTTGTGCCACGGATCGATCGCGATCATCACAGGCCTGGAGGGACACTTGGTCGTGAACTTGTAGCCACCACGGTCCGGTTGCTGCATCGTATCGATGCGCGCAAATTGCCTCGCGCCATCAGCGAACTCCATCAGAAGATCGGCATGCACGCGGTACGGCTTGTCCTGGAAGGTGATCTTTCCCGAGAGCATGCCGTTCGCCCATGTCACATCGGAAAGCGAGAAGGTCGGATAGCCTGCCCGATGCACCCACTGGTTGAAGAACCACGAATAATCGCCGCCCGTAACCTTGTTGACGACCTTCTCGTAATCCTGCCAACTCCCAATGTGCCGAGGAGGATTCGATCGCACCCATTCCCGCATCGTGCGGATCATGGCTTCTGTTCCAAGCTCGTCCTCCAGCATCTGCAAGACGAATCCGCCCTTGCCGTAGCCGAGCGCCGCCGCTGCGGGCCCAATTGGATCGCCCGAATCGGAAAGCGGGGCCACATCATAACCGGGAAACGCAAATGGCTCGCTCACATACGCGAGCTTCAGCTCGTCCCCATTGCCGCCCGGGCGGTTACGCATGTACAAGCCTTCGCAGAACACGGCGAAGCTCTCATTCCAAAGCGAGCGCAGGTAATCGTTGTTGAGCAGGCCGCCCCACCAGCAGTGCGAGGGTTCATGAGCGTCAATGCCCGGCAATCCTCCCGGGTAGGTCGCAAAAGAATAGGCCTCGAGCGCGCCCGGTCCGCCGTGGAATTGCCAACTGTCCAGCGCGGTCCATCGCTTGAACGGATACGGCATGAAGTTGTTGGAATAGAACTCCACGATCTCTGAGTTGACGACGTTTTGCGTCAGCATGTCCTCGCGAGTCATAGAGGAGCTCATCGTCGCGTACTCGCGTCCATTGATGCTTTGCATGACGGTCTTGTAAGGCCCCGCGCTCGCGCCGTACCAGATCACGGGAACGTCGTTGCGAAACTTCATCACCCGCTCGCCCCCGGCGCCAATAGCGTCGGACACCAAATTGCCTTGCCCGAGGGCCGTCCAATCCTTCTTGATGTGGAAGGTGATGTCGTAAGGAGCGGGCTGCCGGGCTATCGTCGGGTACCACATGGCGGCCGAGAGAGTGGCTTCTTTGGAGCTGATCTGCCGATCGAAAGCGGGCATCAAGACCGTTCCGTCGTACTTCACCTTGAGCTTCAGCGCTTCGTCCCGAGGGGCAACCGCAACCAGACCGCCCGCTTGAGAAAAAGGAACGGCTTGGTTCGTCGCATTCACTATCGACCGGATCGTGAACGTCGGCGATATCCGGAAGAAGAAATGCCTGCCGCGCGAAGCCGTCCAGTGGCAATCCATGGTGTCCGTGGCGATGAGCTTGCCTGCATCCAAGTCGAAGCGAACATCGAAGGAGTGACGGTCGAGCTGCACGCCGAGGCTGTTGCTCTCGGGGACGTAATCCAGCCTGCCTGCGGGTGTGACCCTGAAGAGAAGCTCGCCCATGTCCTCTTGGATGAGTGGAGTGGAGAAGACGACGTAGCTCTGCCCGTCAGGTGTCTTTAAGTCTTTAGCCGACCAACCTCTCTGACCCGCCGCATAGGCGCCTCCCGTCTTGATCACGCTAAACGGATTTCGCTGCGGCACGGATGCCAAGAAGCGAGTCAATCCTGCCACGTCGCGCGCCTTCGCGAGCGCATCGAGCTGTTGGATCGGCGGTTGCTGAAGCAGTAAAAGCGGAGCAAATAGAAGCAATGGGCAGGTCCTCAGGCCGCATGGCCGGTTCGATCTTACCGATACGCCTGGATTCCCCTTCCCCTTATTGGCGCGATGTATGTGCGCGTCCATAGGGGGAAGGGGTTGGGGATGGGGGTTTAAGGGATGGGGTGGACGTGGTGCGACCCGCGACGCGCTACAGAGAGTTCACCGATGTTGTATCACGCGGAGGCGCGGAGTCCGCGGAGAGCGCAGAGGAACTACGTCTTACGACGGCCGTCCAAAGATCGCGTCTGCCGCTAAGACCTTCTCGGTCTGGCCCGACACCTCGCAGATCAAAGCGCCCGCCGCATCGATTCCCTGGGCAACACCCTGCCGTCCGTCCTGCAGCCGATAAGCCTTTCCCTCTGTTGCATCAAGCCGGGACCACGCGTCAGAAAGCTCGGTCCAAGATCGCGCCTCTGGGAGTTCCGAGAAACACGACAGCATCCAATCCAGCGCCTCTTGTGGCGCTAGGTTGTATCCCGATTCTTGCTTGACGCTCGTGGCTATATGAGCGATGGCTTCCGGAAACGAGGCCTGATTCAAATTCACACCGACGCCCACCACGGGAACAGGCTTTCCATCAGCCGATTGCAGCATCTCGGTCAAGATGCCCCCGAGCTTCCGGCCGTGCGACACGACGTCGTTCGGCCATTGGACCTGCGCATGGAATGCACGCGCGCAAGCAACCGCAAGGGCCATGCCGATCAAATAGGGTCGCGGATGGTCCGCATAGTGCGGGAACACGAGCGATACGGCCAGGCACTCGCCGGGAGGGCTGTGCCACGTCCTGCCAAACCGCCCCCTACCTGCCGTTTGCTCCAGAGCGAGAACAGCGCCCACAGGCTCCCCCTTGCGCAGCATCTCACCGGCATGGTTCTGTGTTGAATCCACACTCTCCAAAGAGATAAGGGGGCCGTGGAGAAGCGGAGACGTCATAGGGTGCTATCGGTGTCCGGGGCGAACTTCAAGCCAGCCAGTAAATAGATGCCTCGAAGCCCAAGCGTTGCGTAACTATTTTGCGGTTTAGAGGAGCTCAATTCCAATTACCATTTACGAGCTTTCCAGATGGAAGGGCAGAGCCGGCGCGGAATGCGTCAGCGCTCCGACCGAGATCAAATCGACTCCCGTCTGCGCGATCGCATGCACGGTGTCGAGGCTAACTCCGCCGCTAGCCTCCAGCAGGCACTTGCCTCGATATCGAGACACCGCATCCCGCATCTGGAACGGATCCATGTTGTCCAGCAGCACGATGTCCGCGCCCGCGCCGACAGCCTCGTCCACCTGTTGCAACGTCTCGCACTCCACCTCGATCTTGCTCATGTGCGACGCATACTGGCGAACCCTCTCCACCGCCTGGCGGATGCTGCCGACCGAGGCGATGTGATTGTCCTTGATCATCACGCCGTCGTACAGGCCCATGCGATGGTTGTGCCCACCTCCGCAGCGCACTGCGTACTTCTCCAGCGATCGCAGCAGCGGCAGGGTCTTGCGCGTGTCCACGATGCGTGCGGACGTACCCTCGACCTTCGACACAAAGTGGCTGGTCAGCGTCGCGATGCCGCTCATGTGCATCAAGAAGTTCAGAGCGGTGCGCTCGCACATCAGCACTCGTCGCGCCAAAGTCCGCCCCTCGATAACGAGGTCGCCGCGTTTCACAAAGTCGCCGTCCACCCGCGTGGCTTCTACGTAAGAATCGTCCGGATCGCCGGGAAGAGGACCAAGAACGTAATCGGCGATTCCGACGCCACTGAGAAAGCCTTCCGCCTGGGCCTCGATGCGCCACGAGAACATGGCTTCGGCGTCGATGCAGCCGCCGGTAAGGTCCCCGCTGCCTACGTCTTCCGCAAGCGCGTCATCGACAATTGGCCACCAGTTGGTAGGTTCCGGTTGTAGCCATGCGCTCACGAGTCCTCGATGTTTACCCCACACCTGGCCGAGAGCTCTTCCAGAAGGAGGTCATAGGGAACCTCCATTCCGTTCCTGGTCCAACCGACGGGCACCTTGATCCCTCCTGCCACGATGAAAGCATGCGGCTTGATCAAGATGGAGCCGCGATCCAGCGTGATGGTCACTCGGTCTCGAGAACGTTGGATCTTTTCCACCCGTTCGTATGGCACGGATTTGATCGAGCTGCCCTTGACGATGTCGAAGCCCTCGTCCGTGAGCACGTACTCGGTGTGCTCCAGCTCGCTGTGCTTGAGATCCGCCCAGGCGCTTTTGCCGAAGTCCATGACCGCGCCGGCGGCGGCCGCCACTCGCCCGCCAACGTCCCGGACATCTTTAGGGGCGCCAGATTGTACAACCTGTCGCCCCTTCTCTCGGGCTTCCTTGCGGATAGCCTGAGCTCCCGTCTTTAGCCATCGGATCGCCTCGCCCGTCTTGTAGCGGATGGGTTCCATACGCTCCATTATTCGCCGTACGCCGCTTGTAATTGCGATAAACGGCCCAGGAGCTTCGCCCCTTCCCCTTATTGGCGCCATGTTTGTGCGCGTCCATAGGGGTAAGGGGAGGGGATGGGGGTTCGAAAGAAGGGCGAATTGCGCGGCTCTCGGCTGTCGGCTGTCGTCGCCTTTCGCCGGTAGATCCTCTGCGATGCTCTGCGGCCCTGCGTGACAAGCTCCGGAAGGGTGCGCTACCCGGTCCACAAAAAGCAAAACGGGCGACAGGCCCGGTTACCCGGTACCTGTCGCCCGTCACCGTCGATTACGGAGTGACCGTGATCGTTCTCGCTCTCGACTTGTCGCCGAAAGCGCTCGTGTTCAGCGCCATCTGGTACTGAAGCACGTACGTTCCCGGGGTGGCCGGCGCCACCGCGGTGAACGTGAACGACTTGTTCGCACCCTGCACGATGCTGTCCCCGGAGACGAGTGCCACGTACGGGTTGCCCCACTTGGTCGCGCTCGTGATCGCTTTCAGCTGGTACAGGGAACCGAAGTTCCACGTGTTGGTGCCTACGTTCCGCATGGTGATCGTCACCGGGAACGTGGTGTTCGCAGGAACCGACGTCGGGACGGCCGTCGTGCTAACGTATCGCGCCGCATCCGGCATGACCGTTACGTTGATCGGCGTGTTCGTCGAGAGCTGACCGAACGACACGGAGCCCGAGTGCCTCATCCTCGTCTGGAAGTTGTAGACGCCTCCAGTGGTTGGCGCGAAGATCGTCACAGGGAACGTCTTGTTTCCTCCCGGAGCGATGTTGTCTGCGGCCAGCAGGTTGACCTGGCTGAAGCCGAAGGTGGTATTGGCGCTCGGGTTCTCCGTTCGCATGTACCACAGCGGGTTCGTCCACGTGCTGAAGCCGGTGTTCTGATACTGAACGGTTCCGGTGTAGGTCTGGCCCGCGACCATAGAGGTCGGGATCGTCTGGCTGACGAACGTGGAGTTGTCCTTCAGGACCGGCGAGCCCATGCGCGCCAGGGCCGAGAAGTTGTTCCAGGTTCCGAGGTCCGCAGCGGCCATGTCTCGGACCACGAGAGTCCACGTTCCGCTGGGATTCTCGCCCCAGAACGCGTTGGATTCGAAGGTCCAGCTAATATTGCTGGCGCCATCGCCCGACGACCTGCTCTTCAGGCGGCTCAGCGTGCCCGCAGGCGATGTGAGCCACACTTCGACGTCGCCACGATATGGGTGCGTGATGTCGAGGGTGATCAACATCTCCTCGAGCGGCTTCGTGGACGCTAACCCGAACGTTCTAGTCACGCCGATCGGGTTGTTGTCCGGAATCGCCGCTGCCACCGCGGTTGTCGGCTCGGCTTCGGTCACCAGATTGGTCACGCCCTGGTACTGCTGCACCAGATTGGTGAGCACTGCGGCGTCGATGCAGCCGAATCCGTAGTTCTCGTTGAACTTGAATCCCGCCGCGTTAGTTACCCAGCCGCCAGATGCCGATACGTCTGTCGGATCGACAACCTTGGACGTTCGCACGAGCATATGCTTGGCGAGCCTCAGGTTCAGGCCAGAGTTCGCTTGCCGGGCCAAGGCTATGATGCCCGTGACGAGCGGCGTCGCCGAAGACGTGCCGCCAAAGACCGACGTGTAAGCCTGGTCCGGGAACGTGTCAGAGGACGGGTTGTAGCCGTTCGCGCCCACGATGTCCGTGGTCATGATGCCGGGGAAGCCACTCGTGCTGGAAGGCGCCGTCACCAAAACGTTGGATCCGAAGCTGCTGTACGACGCGAACTTTCCGTTTGCTCCAAGAGCGGCTACGGCGATGACGTCGGGGCTGCTCTGAGTGTGCAGCGTGTTGGAGTCTTGAGAAGCCGTGCCACGGGCGTTGCCCGCCGCGAAACAGTGGATCGTCTCCTTGGCGGCGGAGGTGGCGAGAGCGTTCACTTCCAACTGGGTCGGAATGAAGGTGGCGGAGTAGCCGTAGCTGTGGTTCTTGACCTTGATTGCTTCAGAGGCTCCCGAGCTGCGGTAGAGCGTTGCGTCCACGAACATGCTCGTCGTCTGGAGCGGGAAGTCGATTCGAAGGCCGGCAAGCTTTGCAAACGGAGCCGCGCCGCTCACGCCGATACCGTTACCGCCGCGCGCGCCTGCCACGCCCGAAACCGAGGTGCCGTGCTGGTCGTTCGCGTACACCGGATCGGGGTTCGGATCGTTCTGACCGAAGTCCCAGCTATTGGCCGCAGAATAGTTTGGCGCCAGGTCGGGATGGGTGGTCTGCAGGTCGTCGTCGACGATACCGATCACGATGTTGTTGCCAGTCCAGTTGTTGTTCCAAGCGGGAACGATGTTGGCGTCGGTGCCGGTGGCGATCTGGTTGAGCAGGTGCCATTGGCCAGCGAAACCGAAAACTGGCGGGAAGAAAGGGTCGTTCGGAACGAACGCCATCTTCTTGTAAGCCGAAAGCTGGTTGTTGCCCGCGGCGATCACGTCCGAGTCTTTCTGAAGGATGTCGACGATCGCTTTGCGATTCGCGAAAGGCACCTTCACGATCACCCAGGACGAATCGTTAGCCAGTGTGCCGATCCTGGCCAGCCCGTGTCGCGCCGCAAGTCTCGAGAAGTTCGCACCCGCTTTCAGGTGAATGATGATCTGGTCGGTGTCGACCGGCAGATCTTTGCTCGTGCTCATCGCTTCGACGCCCTTGCGGCCGAAGAATTGCAGATTGGCCCGATCTTCCGATTGCGCTACGGCCAAACTGGCGAACACCGACGTGAACGCAGCCACGCTGATCAGTGTCGCCCTAGACCACTTGAAATGAATAAACAAAACAGCCACCTCATTTGCGCGGCCCGTACATCTACCTGCTAGTGCAATTAGCGGGCATACTGCCGGTTGTCCACACGCCTTTCCAATCGTAAACTTCGAGGTCTGCGCAAAGCGCAGACCTCTCCGAACAGAATACAACGACCCTATGAGAATTCGAAGCCCAATGCTGCAAAGATGCCAATACTTGCTAGGTCTGCTGGGGTGCTTTGCTGTGAGCGTGACGGCGCTTGCGCAGACTCCCGAGCAAGAGAGCGACTCGCTCTATCGCGAAACGTACGCTATCGTCGGCGCTCGCATTGAAGTTGGCGACGGCCGCGTCATCGGGAAGGGCACCGTAATTGTACGGAACGGCCAAATTAAAGAAGTAGGTACTGAAGTTAAAGTGCCGGCCTACGCCATGGTCGTTAAGGGGGAAGGGCTCACCATCTACCCCGGCTTCATAGATGCCTATTCAACAAAGGGATTGAAGCTTCCGGATCCCGCGCCAGATCAAGACGTAAAGCTCGATACGGGGGTCATGCCTCCAGCCACCATGCGCGAGGCCAACCGCAAGGGCATTCGGCCCGAGTTGAATGCAGTCGATTATCTCGATCTCAGCGCCATGGGAGATGACCGAAAGGCAGGCTTTACCGCGGAGCTGATCGCACCAACGGGAGGCATCCTCAACGGCTCGGCCGCGTTTGTGAACACGAGTGGGCGGCCCGCAAGAGAGAGCGTGCTGGTGCCGACGTTTGGCATGGTCATCGGATTCCAGGCGTCCGGCGCCGGCTATCCCGTGACGCCGCTGGGGTTCATGGCCCATCTGCGGCAGACATTGATGGACGCGCAACGGTTGGCGATCATGTCTCGCGATGGAAACCTGCCGATGGCAGATCGACCCTTGCAAGCCCTGCAGCCAACCTTGCGCGGAGAAGTCCCCGTGTTGATAGAAGCAGACCGCAACTTCGAGATCGCCAGATCGCTCGGCGTGGCCGATCAGTTCTCGCTGAAGCCGATTCTCGTAGGCGGGCTGGACGCGTACAAGGTCGCGAGTGATATCAAAGCGAGAGGCATTCCCATGATTCTCGCCCTCAACTACGCGCCTGAGCCCAAGCCGGCCGCGAAGCCGCCCGAGACCTCGCCCGATCAACCAGCGAAGCCGCAAGCCAATCCGGCCGCGGAGCCCGACCAAGGTTTCAAGCGCACCGAAGACGCGGGCGACCTGCCACCCACGCCGGTATTAGAGGAAAGGCAGAGCAGATGGCTGGACCGAGTGCGGAGTGCGAAAACACTCAGCGCGCAGGGCGTGCTCCTTTCGTTCTCGAGCCGAGGCTCAAAAGACCGGGCGGAGTTTTGGAAGAATCTACGCCGAGTCATTGCGGAAGGCTTTGACCGGCAAGAGGCCTTGAAGGCGCTCACCGTCAACCCGGCAAAGATGTTCGGCGTCGACCGGCAGTTTGGCACCGTGGAGACTGGGAAAATCGCGAACCTCACGATCATGGACGGCGATTTCGCGCAAGAGAAGACGAAGGTCAAATACGTGATCGTGGGGGGCCGCCTGTTCGATCTTGAGAAGGACAAATCCGTGCCGCCGCCATCGAGGCGCAGACGCGGATTCTTCGACGATTCCAACGAGGGGGTGGAGCCATGATCCTCCTCGCAAGCCTCGCCTTTGTCCAGGCCGCGGCCAAGGCCGATCTGCCGGTCGAGACCGATGCCATGCGCAAGCCGAGCATCGTGACCAACGGCAACTGCCTGATCAAAGGCGGTTACGTCATCACCGTCAACAAGGCCGATATCCCAGGTGGCGACGTGCTCATCCAAGGGGGCAAGATCACGGCCGTAGGCAAGAATCTGACCGCGCCCGCCGGCACCACCGTCATCGATGCGAGGGGCAAGATCGTGACCCCCGGCATCGTCGATGCGCACAGCCACATGGCCGCGTCGAGCTCGGTCAATGAATTCAGCGATGCGATCACTCCTGAAGTGCGAATCTCGGACATCATCGATCCAGATAGCCAGTCCTTCTATTACAAGCTCGCATCGGGTTACACATCCGCGCTTGTCTTGCACGGCAGCGCCAACCCGATCGGCGGCGAGAGCCAGATCATCAAGCTCAAGTGGAAGCATCCGGTGCAGGAAGTGCTCTTCCCGGGCGCCCCTCGCATCGTGAAGTTCGCGCTTGGCGAGAACGTCACGCAGGCTAATGACGAGGGTCCCCCAACGCGTTTTCCATCCACGCGAATGGGCGTGGAGGCTGTGTACCGTCGAGCTCTGGACCAAGCCAAGGATTACATGGCGGCGTGGGACCGATACAACGCGAACCGGACCGGAACCCCACCGCGAAAGGACATGCGGCTGGAGACGCTCTCCGACATCCTGCGTCGCCGCATCATCGTGCACTGCCACTCGTATCGTCAGGACGAGATGCTGATGATGGCTCGTGTCTCGCAGGATTACAACTTCAAGCTCGTCTTCACGCACGCGTTGGAGGCGTACAAGATCGCGCCAGAGCTCGCCAAGGCCGGCATCATGGCCTCGAGCTTTGCCGATGCGTGGGCCTACAAGGAAGAGGTGCGGGACGCGATCCCCTACAACACCGCGCTCTGTTGGGAAGCGGGCATGACGATGTCCATCAACACGGACACTTCCAGCGGCATGACGCCGGTGAATATGGACGCGGCCAAGACGATCCGCTTTGGCGACGTCCCCCCGTCCGAGGCGATCAAGTTCGTCACCATCAATCCGGCCAAGCAGTTGGGAATTGATAGCCATGTGGGGAGCTTGGAAGTAGGGAAGGACGGGGACGTCGCGATTTGGGATGGCCACCCGCTCAGCGTTTTCTCGCGTTGCGACATGACGCTGATCGATGGCGAGGTCTACTTCCAGCACCGCGATACGTGGGGTTTGGACAAATCCTCCAAGCACGCCGCCACAGTGACCGTGCCTGACGATGTGGAGCTTCGGCAGGCGCCTTCCTCTGCGCGCACGATCGCCATTGTCGGCGGAGATGTCTATCCGGTCACCGGCCCCGCGATCAAGAACGGGTACGTGCTCATTCGCGACGGCAAGATCGCCGAGGTTGGGCAAAGATTTCGAGCATCCGGCGCGTTCGTCGTAGCCGCAAAGGGAATGCGCGTGTATCCGGGCTTCATCGACGCGTCGTCGCAGGTCGGCCGCCAAGAGATCGATTCTGTGCGGGCAACGCAGGACACCACCGAGCTTGGCCGCTTTCAACCCGATCTCGTTGCGCTGACCGCCGTCAACCCGGATAGCGACCACATTCCGATCACGCGTCTCGGCGGAATCACGACTACGCTGGAACGGCCGCTAGGCCCTCCCATCGCAGGGCAGGGTTCGCTGGCCAATCTGTCTGGATGGACGACCGAGCAAATGGGAGTGGAGCCTCGCGCAGTTCTCTTCATCAACTATCCGGCGGGACCTGAAGCGCTTCCGGACTTCATCCGTGCAACCCTCGCGCCCGACGATCTGCAGAAGCGCAAGGACTTCGCCGAGCAGGAGCGCACTCGGCTGCGCGATTACCTGGAGATGGCGAGGCGCTATTTGCTTGCTCGAAAGGAAGTGCCGGCCGATACGCCGAAAGACGACCGTCTGGAGGCGCTTGCGCCTTATCTGAGCGGAAGCAAGCCGGTCGTGATCTCGGCCAACACGGAGGCGGCAATCCGTGCAGCGATCAAGCTGGCAGAGGATCTGGGACTGAAGATGATCCTTGCCGGCGGTAAGGAGACCTGGCGCGTGGCGCCGCTGCTAGCTCAGAAGAAGATCCCCGTGATCCTTCAGCCCACCGCGGTTTCCGCCTTGATCGCCGAAGACAGCGTGACCGAGCGCGACTACGATCCATACGACACGGTCCTGAGCCAGCCCGCGCTCCTTGCGCGAGCCGGCGTGACGATGGCCTTTGCATCGGGTGAGAGCGCCACGTCTTACGAGCTTCCGCTCCGCGCGGGGCTGGCGTGCGCGTACGGATTGCCGGAAGACGAGGCGCTTAGGGCTCTGACCATCAACGCCGCGAAGATGCTTGGCGTCGACGATCGGCTGGGAAGCTTAACTCCGGGCAAGATCGCGAACGTCATCGTGGTCGACGGCGATCCGCTCGAGATCACGACCAAGGTGCGCGCGCTGTTCATCAACGGCCAGGCCATTCCCCTCGAGAGCAAGTGGACGCGGCTGTATGAAAAGTACCGGCAACGGCTGCGATAATCCCCTTCCCCTTACGCACGGAACCCCTCCTCTTGCGAGGATGGTTCGTGCCGAGGAGGAGGAGGGGTCGGACCGGTCGACGGAGCGCTTCGTCGTCCCGCGTACGACGACCGTTCGCGCGCGAAGTCGACTCACAGGTCCGGGGGTGGAGGTAATAGAGAGGCGACAACACTGCGGGGTGCCTTAGCATCGTTTTAGGCGATGAACTCCAAACACCGTAACGCCCCTAGCCCTTCTTAGCAAGCGCCAGCCCCAGCTCCTTCCACTGCAGCTCGTCGATCTCGCTCGGCGCGTCCATCATCGGGTCGTAGCCGTTGCCCATCTTCGGAAAAGCGATGACCTCGCGGATGTTCTCGTTGTCCGTCAACATCATGACCAGCCGGTCGATCCCCGGTGCGATGCCCCCGTGCGGCGGCGCCCCAAACGAGAACGCATCGAGCATGTGGCCGAACCGTTCCCGCTGGGTTTTCTCGTCGATGCCCAACAGCGAGAACACCTTGGCTTGAATGTCCGATCGATGGATTCGGATCGACCCCGAAGCGCACTCCGTACCGTTGCAAACCACGTCGTAGCAGTCCGCGCGAATGCGGGCCGGATCGGAATCGATGTAGACGAGGTCCTCTTCCTTGGGCGCGGTGAACGGATGGTGCGTCGCGTCCCACCGATTCTCGTCCTCGTTCCACTCCACCAGCGGGAAGTCGAGGATCCAGCAGTACTTCATCTTCCGCGGGTCTCGAAGTCCACACCGGTTTCCGATGAGCACGCGCAGACGCGACAGCACATTGTTAGCCGTGGCAAAGCTATCCGCGATGAAGCAGAGCAGATCACCCGCTTCCGCGTGGCTGACCTTCAATATCTCCTCGATCTCCGCCGGCTTCAAGAACTTCGCGATCGAGCCGCGCACCTTGAGTCCGCCAGAGCTGGCGTAGCCCTCTTCTGAACCATCCGTGGAGGATTCCACGGCCAGATTGGCCATGCCCTTGCCTCCGAACTCCTTGCAGAACTCCTCGAGCTGCGAGACCTCTTTGCGTGAGAGGGAAGCGCCGCCCGGATAGCGCACGCCGCGGATCACGCCGCCCGATGCCACCGTGTTCTTGAACACGCCAAACTCCGACTCACGCACGGCGTCGGTGATCTCGAAGAGCTGCAGCCCAAAGCGTAGGTCCGGCTTGTCGTTGCCGTAGAGCATCACCGATTCGTCGAACGTCAATCGCTCGAACGGCTCGATCGGGTCCTTCTCCAACTTGTATTCCTCGATCAGCCCGTTCACAACTTCTCGCAAGAGGCCCTCGGTGAGCTGCAGGATGTCCTCCTGGGTAACGAACGACATCTCCAGATCGAGCTGGGTGAACTCCGGCTGGCGGTCTGCGCGTTGGCTCTCGTCACGGAAACATCGGGCGATCTGGTAGTACCGCTCGAGGCCCGCCACCATCAGGAGCTGCTTGTACTGCTGCGGGCTCTGCGGCAGCGCGTAAAACTTTCCGGGCTGCAAGCGATAGGGAACGAGATAGTCTCGCGCGCCTTCGGGCGTGGACTTGGTGATGATCGGCGTCTCCGTCTCCACGAACTCCCGAGCATCCAGATACGCGCGAATGCGCCGAATGCCCGATGCCCGCAACGCGAGATTTCGGTACATGTTCGGCCGCCGCAGATCGAGGTAGCGGTACTTGACCCGAAGCTCCTCGTTGACGTTCTGCATCTGCTCTTCGTCGCTGATGGGGAAGGGAAGAGCCTTGGCCTGATTGAGGACCGTAAATCCCGAGACGACGACTTCGATCTCGCCGGTCGGCATCTTGGGATTGCGCGTCTCATCGGAGCGGGCGCGGACCTCGCCAGACACGGCCAGACACGTCTCGCTCTTGATGTCGGCGAGGTTGGAAAAGCGGTTGGGATCGAAGATGGCCTGCGCAAAGCCCGATCGGTCGCGCAAATCGACGAAGAACAGCCCTCCGAGGTCGCGCACCTTGTGGGCCCAGCCGTTCAAA
>JAXDKF010000069.1:0-4188 GCA_034667265.1 Fimbriimonadaceae bacterium | reverse complement strand
GCGTCGATGTCGAACACGCTCGTCGCGCTCGGATAGTCGCCGATGTGCGCCGGATCGCCGGTGACTGCAAGGATGTTCCGAATGCCCATCGCGTGCCAGCCCAGCAGGTCGGATTGGATGGCGAGCATGTTGCGGTCGCGGCAGGAGAAGTGCATCACTACCTCGATGCCGACCTTGCTCTGGAGGATCGAGCTCACCGCGGCCGGGTTCATCCGCAAGCGCGCGCGGGCCCCGTCGGAGACGTTGATCACGTCCGCGCCTGACACCTTGAGTGCCTTGGCGCCGGCCATGAGCTTGTCGAGGTTGAGGCCGCGCGGCACATCCATCTCGACCGCGACAACAAACTTCTTCCCAAGTTTCAGTCCCAACTCGCTCGGCTCGCTTTGGGGGAGCGGCGCTCTTTCCCTGGCTTCGCGAGTGACCGATGCCCGCGCTTTTACTCGAGCGGGTCCCCTGCCCAGCTCTTTTCGAAGCTGCTTGATATGCTCGGCCGTCGTTCCGCAGCAGCCTCCGATGATCCTCGCGCCCTCTTCCACCAACCGCGCGGCCGCCTTGGCGAAGTACTCGGGAGCGGTGTCATAGGTGACACGGCCCTTGACGAGCTGGGGCATTCCGGGTGTCGGCATGGCGAGGATGGGCAGCTCCGTGGTTTCGGCGATCATGCGGACCAGGTCCAGCATGCGCTGGGGTCCGACGATGCAATTGGCTCCGATCGCCACCACGCCGAGGTCGGCCATCTCTTGCGCGCAGCGCACGGGCAACCCTTCGGCCAGCATCTCGCCATCCTCGATGTAGGCCTTGCTAACGATGATGGGCAGCTTGCTCACCGAGCGCACCGCTTCGACGGCCACGCGAAGCTCGGCCATATCGATGTAGGTCTCGAGCATGAACCCGTCGACGCCGCCTTCCTCGAGCGCTAGCGCCTGTTCTCTAACGGAAGCCGTGACCTCTTCCTCGCTGATATGGCCGATGGGCGCCATCGGTTTGCCGCAAGGGCCGATTGCTCCGACCACGATCCTCTCGCCCGCCGCTAGTCGCGCGACGCGAGCGCCTTCCCGGCTAACCGCTACAGGATCCACGTGAAGCCCTGCCAGGCGAATGCGGTTGGCCTGGAAGGTGTTGGTCTCTACGAAGTCCGCACCAGCCTCGAAGTACTCCTCGTGGACACGGCGAACGAGCTCGGGGGCGAGCAGATTGGCCATGTCGTAGGGCTGCTCGGTGAATCCGAACTCAGCGAGACGGGTGCCATTGGCGCCGTCGCCGATGAGGAAAGGAGATTGGAGGGCCTGGATCAGGCGCACCGGCAAATTATAACGCGGAACCGCTAGCGCGGCATTCAAGGTATGGCTCAAGCGAGCAGCCGACACCGTACTCGGTTGTAAAAACTAAGAAAGGCAAAGGATGTGGCGTCCTTTGCCTTTGAATGTTATGGAGCGATTTTCAAGCTTAGTGCGGCTTGCTCAGAACTTGCTCGCGGACTTGCTCGGCTTCTGCTCGAACGGCGCGAAGGCTCTCGAGCTCGGTGGCTTCGAAATCGGTAACGGGATGCTTCAGGTCGAGCGGTCCCATGATGTCGCCGTAGAACGGGCTGTCGTCCAGGCCGAGCACGTGGCCCAGCTCATGGGCGCAGGTGTGCCGCATGTGCTCCAGGAGCATCGTCTCGCCGCCGGGCATGACCGTGCGGACGCGGACGTCGGCGCTCATATCCATGCGGGCCGGCACTGATCCGCCACCGACCACTCTTCGGCGCCAAGTCACATAGCCCGCAACCTCGTTGCCTTGCTGCTTTACGTTTGGCTGGAAGGTGACAATGATCTCGGCGGGCTGATCGACGGCAACTTCTTCTAGCTGCAGCTCCTTGCCGAGCGCTCGCTCCCAAAGGGCGACGGCGTCGCGGAAGGCCGCCACGCACTCGATCTGCTTCTCTTCCGAGACTTTCTCGAAGGAAAACCTGTAGCGCATGTGGTTCATCAGAACCAGGTCGATGTGCGCGAGAGCATCCGAGAATTCACCGCGCTGGATGTCCTTCTCCGCGTACTCGAGGTGCTCTGGGAGGTCTGGCAAGAGCTTGCCGCGAACGCTAACCGTGCCGTTTCCGGCATGGCCGGGAACAAACGCGGCGATGGCAGCGACAAGGATCAGCAGTCTTCGAGCTTTCATTCTTTTAGCGAAATCTCCAATGGGCTCCGGAGCCGCTTTGAAAACCGGCAAAATAGACCGGATCTGCGATTCCGTCAATGGAGATCATCGGCGCGAGAATGAAAATCCACACGCCTCGTACCCTCGAATGACATAGTAGTTGTGCTTAGGCATTCATGGTGCATCGGTTATTGCGGTGTTTTGCTCATCAAACGTATACATTTTCTGCTAGGTCCGCGCAGATTCGATAAAGCTGCTTATGGCAATCACCCCCCGCACACTTGTCTGCTTTGATTTGGGCGGCGTTCTCGCGCGCATTCGCCGCACGTGGCCGGAATGCGCCGCGGCCGCTGGAGTGGTGATTGGACTGCCACAGGAGCAACCCTTCGAGCTGACCGATTTTCCGCTCTTCGATGCCTTTCAATTGGGCGCTGTGCCGACCAACGAATATCTGCGAGACCTCGCCGGCTATCTCTTCGTGGATGAGGCCCAGGCCAAGGCCGTCCACAACGCCATCTTGGATTCGCCTTACGAAGGCACTCGGGAGTTGGTGGGCGACCTGAAGCAGTTGGGGCATGCCACCGCATGCCTGTCAAACACGAACGCGCTGCATTGGGAGATCCTCAACTCGGAGGCTTTTCCCGCGATCCACGCGTTGGACTACAAAGTGGTCTCGCACTCCGTGCGCTTACTGAAGCCCGAGGCCGCCGTGTTTCGGCTGTTTGACTTGGACACCCAAGTGACGCCGGAGTACGTGGTGTTCTTCGACGACCACGAGGGCAACGTTCTGGCCGCGCGCCGACACGGCTGGAACGCGATCTTTGTCGACCACGAAGGCGATCCGGTGGCGCAGATGCGGGCGGCGCTTGCTGCGATGGAAGTCATTCCGGCTTAGATGTAGCATCGCGCTCTGGGCGATACTTTGCCTTCCAAGAACTACTCGCAAGGGTCATGGCGCAGAGCGATGCGACCTGCCCATTCCGAGTCATCGCCCGGAGGGCCGATGCTACACGTGGTGGGCGTCGAGGTCGAGAGATATCTCCTTTAGTCCCAACGCGCGGCGCAAGCGCGCTGCCTCTTTCTCCAATCGCCCCAGCTCCCGCAGGCGGAACTTCCTGAACTGCTGAACGGAAACAACTCCTTTCGAGCTTCCACGGGCGAGCCGCCAGATGCCAGTGACCTTGCCGTCGATCAACACCGACGCCTCCACTTGTCCCGCCTTTTGAAACACCGTTTTGTGGAGCTTGGGCGAGAGATAGAGCTGCTTGTCCTTGTGCGCCATGAGCAAGGGATCGAACTTCGCGAGCAACCGAACGCCCTTCACCTTTTGCTGTGCAACGAGCGCGTCCGCGTCTTCGGAAAGCACATAGCGCGTGCCGGGCAGGCCTTCCACTTGCACCGGGACGATCTCGCCCTTGAGCTGTGAGAGCGCCGCGGCTCCGGCGCGCGCATAGATCCCCGTCCAGTAAACAAAATCGCGCAGTGTCGCCGGCGCGTGTGCCTTAAGATATCGGCGCAGGGTTTCATCGACGGCCTCTTCGTAAGACCACTCTTCGGCAGGCATGACGCCGAGCCATTGCTCAGCCAAAGCAAACTTCGTGGCTCCCGGTCCGCTGGGTGCCAACACGACGTCGCCACGGAACGCCAGGCCCTTCAGATCGGCGCCCCAACCGGTCCAATCCAATGACTTGAGCACGGGCACTGCGTCGTGCACCTGGGTCCGCGTCCTAGGGCCACCGGCAAGGGCTGCGAGCATCTTGTCTTCGCAGTAGTTCGCCTGACCGGGCGCCATGTCGTAGGACCGCATCCATACCATGAAGCGCTCGTAGCGAGGCTGGTTCAGCGCCTTGAGCAAAGGGCGGTCACTCACCAAATGCGCGTGCAACGTGTGCCGCAGCGACCAGGTCTTCACAAGGGTTGGATTGCGATTGAACGCCGCGTCTGGCCAGCTGGGCTTCATGCGCTTGACCCTCGCCGCAACGGCTACACCGAGGCTCGCGGCGTACTGCACCTGCACCGCAAAGAGGCGCTGGACTACGTCTTCTGGCA
>JAXDKF010000068.1:0-26668 GCA_034667265.1 Fimbriimonadaceae bacterium | reverse complement strand
CAATCGAGGTCGAGCGACGCGGAGCGGGACGTCCTGTTTGAGCTGATGGAGCCCCGTGCGCTGGAATCGATGAATCGCGTCGCGAGGTTGATCCTGGGGGAGAGCTGGTAGGCAACGCTGAGGGACTTCGAGCGATAGTTGGTCGCTGCTTGTCCGAGTCCGGCCAATCCGCCCACGCCCGATGAGAATCCGTTCCCGTTGTAACCCAGGCCGTAGCCGTTTGTGAAGCCCGCAAGGGCCGCCAAAGCGCCAGACTTGCTCTCGGCGAGATTGAACTGGACGTCCAGCTTCTGGCTCGGCTTGTAGCCCGCGTTGAAGGAGATGTCGTGTCCCTTGGTGTCGTGGTCGGCGGTGTGGACGCTGCTCAGGCCGGCGCTGCCCGTAAAGGTCCAAGCCGCGCCCGCGTTGTAGCTCGTCGACATCCGAAGGGTGTTCAGGCCGATGTTGGAGGGAGCTGTTGCCCCGGAAGACGATAGCGGCACCTGGCCGGTCGTGATGTCGTAGTTCAAGCTGCTGCTGAGACGACCAGATTTCCAACCGTTGGACAGAGAGGTGGTGTCCAGGCGAGCATCGCCTTGGATCGCCCGACTGGTGCTTCGCACGTGCTCTAATCGCCACGCATTGTTCTCGCTGCGGGCGAAGCTAAGGTAGGCGCGTCCTTGCGTGGTCCTTGCATTTTGGAAGACGGGAGCGCCATCGGAATTGACGGTGCGCGTGCCGATCAGGTTGTTGTTCAGGCTAAGGCCGTACGAGAGCTTTCCTTGGACCCGATCCGCGGAAAAGCCGGACGACTTCTCGTTGCGAAGGAAACCCGTGGACTCGATGCCAACGAATGTGTTGGGCACGTCCTTCATTCCTGCTTTGAGCTGCCACCCGCCCAAGTTGTAGTTGACTTCGAGCTTCCGAGCGGTGCCGCTCATTGGGGCTACCCCGTTCGTCACCGAGCCGGTCGCCTGGTTGTAGACCAAGTTGCCCTTGTTGCTGCCTAGGGGAAGGGTGTAGTCGAATCCTGTTACATGGCGCTCGCCGTCCACCGTCTGGATCGGTTTTGGCGTGTAGATAACGTCGATGTTCGACGTAGCCGGTACCGGGAACATGAAATAGAAGACCGCGGGATTGTTGGCATCGAACCGATAGTGCGCGCCTTCGACCTGGATGATCCCTTGCAGCTTCACGATGACTGGCCTGGTGCGGAGCGGCTCGAAGGCTAGGGTGTAGGGAGTGGATGGATCTCCAAAGCCTTGGAAGAGATCGGTGCGCTGGCTCAATCCCTGAATGCCTCTCGGCTTCTGCTGCAGGGACGTGAGGCCGACTTTGCCGTAGCTGCCCATGTTGTAGCTCGCGCCAACTCCCTCGATCGTGCCGAAGGCGCCGTTCACGCCAACAGTTTCGTAAGTGACGACGATCGTGCTGGTGGGCGGAATGATCTTGTTGATGAACGTGACGGAGCCGATCTCGTAGTTGACCGTGTAGTCCTGCCCCAGCTTCCAAGCTTCGCCGTCCACCTGGAGCTGAACGGAATCCTTCGCGATGCGGCTGTTCTGCAGGTAATAGGGGCCAGCGGAGTTCTCGCCTTGAAGGCTAATCGTGGTGGCGCTGCCCTTGGCTTGGCTCCGCAAGGCCTTCGCGGCGAAGCGTCCGCGCTCGTAGGCGACCGCAGTTCCCTTAAGAGAGCGGTTGAAGGATGCGAGGGAATTCGTGTTGAGCAAGGAGCCACGGATGTCGCCAAAGTTGACGGTAACGGGTCCTTTCTTGTAGTCGATGCTGACCCGCTGGGTTTCCGGATCGCGATATCGGTTATCGGCGATTTGAACCTGGAAGTTGAGGACGCCGAAGACGTTCCGGCCGTCGATGGAGATCTGGCCGCTATCCGTGAAGCGGCGGCCGCCTCGACCGGAGTAGGTGAGATCGCGGAAGGCAGCCTTGTCGCCCTCGATCGTGTGGGAATGGAAGCCGAGCTCCCGGTGCCCGGTGATGATCAGGCGCTTGAACAGATTCTGATCCATCCACGACCATTGCTGCGATTGGGCGCTCGCAAAGACGGCGCCGAACGCGAGAAGCGCGGTCGTGGGTAGGCGGACGGACCTCATCAGGATTCAACGGGTAGACGGATTTACAAGCAGCTTATGGCAAGTGCTCGCGCAAAACGCTAATGTTTTCTAACGCCGACTTGACCATTTCGTCACGCTTCTTATCTAGGATAGCTAGGTTCCGGTCGCGGTCGTTCATGAAGCGGGTGAAGGATTCGAACACTCGCTGGGCGGTGGCTCCCTTGAATGGAACGGCATTGCCTATTCCCAATTGTCTTGCAAAAGCGTCGACTTTGGGATCGTAGCTGATCATCATCGGAGGCACGTTCACCGTCGCCGCCAAGACCCCGGAATGGAGTCGCATGCCGATCACGGCATCCATGCGTGCGAGCTTCTCTTGAACCTGGATCGGTGAGGACATCTTTCGCATGTCTGGGATCTTTCCCCCCTGCTTACTGTTGATCTCCAGGATCAAGGGCCCATCCTCGTTGCGGTCCATCTCGAGGAGCACAGGGACGTATTTGGCCTGGTAAAGAAGCTTTGCCAGCTCGGCAAAGAGAGTTGCGACCTCGCCTCTCTTTCCATAGGGTCTCGGGGAGAGGCCGACAGTCTTCATCTGGCCAACCTGAAAGCTGTCGCCTTCGGCCATTTGGGTGGGTTTGGGCAAGAGGAATGCGGCATCGGCCGTGATCTTGACCGGCCGATGGACGCCGAGTGCCTTGATCGCGGTGGCGGATGCCGGGTCTCGGACCGTGACGGCATCGGCCGCGCGGAATGCGGCTGCGGCCATGCGTTTGCCGAACATGCGGTTGAGGGGCCCGACACCCTGGCCCAGCAGCAGGACCTTCTTTCCCTTCGACTTCGCGCGCTTGATCAGCCGCGAGTAGTAGGCCACGCTGCGCAGGCTTGTGACATCTTGGAAGATGCTGCCTCCCGGGAAGACCAGCGCATCGCAGGCGTCGATTGCCTTATCGACGGCAGCCATGTCCTTCCGGGGGACCGAATGCACTTTGTATTGGTTATAAGTCGCGTCCGGGTTGCCGCTGAGGACGATGAAATCGCATCCCGCGCTATCGGCGGCATGCATGAAGCCTAGCGCGATGGCATCATCGCCCAGGTTGCCGCATCCGATATAGCCGGCAAGAAGGAGCTTATGCATTGTCGGGGTTTTGGATCGCGAAGCGTTTCACGATCAGCCAGAGCACGAGCCCGATGATACTGCCAATTATGATTCCTTCGGCGATTCTGGCGAGGCTGAGCACCACCGGCGTGTGCAAGTGGCACATAGTGTTCACCACACTGGTCTGCCCAATCGCGCCGAGCGTTAGGGCCAGCGTCGCCCAGGTCCCGAGGCTGCGGATGCGTTCCGGATTCCGCTTTATGTAGCCGAGGAGGCCAATGCCGATGATGAGCGCGGGATGGCCAATGAGAAATTCCTTCGTTCTCGGACGGACCAGGAGGATGCGGTCCAAGATGCTGCGGAGTTGCAACTCGGTGCCGCTCACTCCCGCGGCCGCATCGTTGCCGGTGCGCGCGATCATGAAGGCGAGGGCGCCAACGGTGATGAGACCCAGGGCGGCGGCGCTCCAAGTGATCGGGCTCTGGATCTGTTCTCTCGCTCTCGTCAGCCGCGAGAAGTAGTAGAGGCCAGTGATGACGAGCGGGATGAAAACGGAGACCTTGACGCCTGGAAAGGTCTCGGCCCTCACGTAGTAGGGAAGTCCGTTGAGCATCCCGGCTATCGCGAGACCTCCAACGAGGGATAGCAGCGTCGTGATAACGAATTCGATAATCGGATGCCGGAGCTTCCGCATATCCAGCGAAATCAGAGCAGCGGTTGGAAAGGCCATGCTGGCTGCGAGAGCGGCGAGTTGCGATCCGGTTTTGGTCACACTGCCCGCGGCCAGTACCAGCATGAGGAGACCGCACAGGACTCCTCCCCATTTCCAGGGCAGTAAGACCGTGCCGATCCAGAACGCCACGGGCACCGCGAAGAGAGCAATGAGTACGGGCAGCCACTTGGGCAGGCCCGCATCCTTGAATGGCTGAGGCGGACCCATGGCGAGCCCTTCATGCTCGATCTCAGCGCGAATGGATCCGACGAGGCCCGCGAAATCTTGCACCGGTTGACCTCCGGCGAGACTCATGGGCCGGATCAGAAGCATTCGCATGTTCCGCTCGCGCGCGGCTTTGCTGTATCGCTCGACGACGTCGTCCACGCTCATCTTGTCGAGCTCCGCATTCTGAGCCGTGTGGAGCCGGACCACGTTCTCCGGCGCGGATTTGACGATGGTGTCGTCACCGCTGATCTTGGTGAACTCGGGCGTGGCGTACATCATGCCTAGCGCCTTCAAGGTCTCAACTGTGGTTTTCAGCTCGTCGCGCCGGCCGATTACCTGGTCGCCCATCGGGAGAAAAACCTTTGCGCCAAGCTCTCCCGCCCAGGACAGGGTTCCACGAACATACGTAGCGGTTGCGCCGGTGACATTGGAGCATCGAGCGACAATCTCTAAGTTCTTGCTTCGCACTTGAGCTGCCTCATCAGGATCGAGGCCGACGCTGACGCTGCGGACGAGCCAGACAGGCGCCTTGGTCGGGTCTCCTGCGGGCATTCGTAGCTTGAGCCCTTTGTTCACTCTTTCTACCGCGGCCGGATCTATGACACTGAGTTGGCCGAGGCTTTCCGCTGCGCGGCCCTCGGAGACGAGCTGGCTGATGGTCTCTTCGGAGAGCACGACCGCGTCGAGGCCGTTCTGCTTCAGGGTGTCCAGTGCCTGCGGGATCGGTATCCCTTGAGAGGCGGCAAGGGCTTGGACGTTCTCCATTTCAACCGCAAGCGAGACTGAGCGGTTTTGCGACTCGACTACCTGCCTTCTAGAGATCGAGTAGAGGGAGAGAAGCGCGGTGGCAATGGCGGCGGCCCAGACCCAAGTGGGAAACGTTCTCGATGTCATACGTAGTCAGGCTCCAGATCCTTCCTCCCGTGGAGAAGCTTCTTGCGTCCGCCGGCGATCAGTACCGTCGCCATGCCGGCGACAAAGCCGCCCACGTGAGCCCAGTTCGCAACCCCTTCCGTGGGGCTGAACACTTGGTAAACAAACCATAGACCGAGAAATATCCAGGCGCTCACCTCAAAGTAGCCAAGGTCCACAGGTCTGCTTGGAAACAGCAAGAAGTAGCAACCCAGCACGCCGCCAATCGCCCCGGAAGCTCCAAGGGTGGGCACCGTCGAGTGAGGGTCGATGTAGATCTGAGCAGCCCATGCGGCGATGCCCCAGAAGAAGTAGTAGAAGGCGAACCTTGTCGATCCGATCGCCTCTTCAACTTCGGGACCGAAGATGAGCAGGAAGAGCATGTTGCCGATGATGTGACCGGGGCTCCCGTGGAGGAAAAGAGATGTGAAGAGGGTGACGAGCGGGAATCGGTCCGTGCCTGCGAGGACGGCCAGCACGACCTCGCGAGGTCTCATAACGAGATCGGCGAAGACGACGCCCGTTCCGAAGAGATGTCCCTGCCGGTCCCAGATGTAGATGAGGACGTTGAGGGCGACGAATGTCCAGGTGACCACTGGCATGGCGCGTGGCCGATGCGTTTCGCCGTCCTGGATCATGGCCGGTCGAGTCTACCGGGATGCACGATTTTGGGGCCTTGCATGCTTACACGAGCCCTAAGGGCTTCGAACGACCTCACGAAAGCCGAAGGGTTTGGTAAGAGGAAGCCTGGCATTGGAGCGCTTCCGAACCACCTCACGTAACCCGAAGGGTTTCTAAAAAGTAGCCGGGGGTCGAGCTCGTCCGTAACGCAGTGGAGGACGAGCGAATACCCCCGGAACGCTCGCTACGGACGATCCACCCTGAAAGGGTGGTAGAAAACGCCTGATGGGCTCGACCTTCACTAGCCTGCACTATCACGTGATCTTCTCAACCAAGGATCGACGGCCACTCATCGGCGATTGGTCATCCGATCTGCACGCCTATCTCGGCGGTACGGTCCGGGGAATGGACGATACCGCGCGAGCCATTGGTGGAGTCGACGATCATGTGCATCTCTTGATGAGCCTGCGCCCCACCCATCGGCTGGCCGACGTCATCCGCGACATGAAGAAGCAGGCCACGATCTGAACAAAAGATAATCATTGCCCGACTTTCGGTTGGCAAGATGGATATGCCGCATTCACGGTCGGTCCCAAAGGAATTGAGAACGTGCGCGGATATATCGCGGGACAGGCCGAACACCATAAGAAGGTGTCGTTCATCGAGGAGATGAAGAAGCTGCTAGAAGAGGCGGGAGTTCCCTACAACGAGAAGTACCTCTTGTGAGTTTCTACCACCCTTTCAGGGTGGAGCGCTTACGCGTGTGGTCAGGGGGTATCCGCTTCCTCCTCCACTTCGTTGCGGAGGTTCGCTCCAACCCCCGGCTACTTTTTTGCAAACCCTTCGGGTTGGGGGAGCAGAGTTCGTCGAGCGATCCGAGCGCCTCGCATCCATAGCGAGTGGGTGCGCTCGCATCGGGTTCGGGTATGCGCCTCTCCTCCACTGCGTTTCGGAGATGCGCTCCAACCCCGGCCACTTTCTAGAAACCCCGCGGGTTTTGTGGAGCGGGGGCCACCGAGCGGTTGGGGCCAGGATTATCGATCGAAGAAGACGCCGAGTTGGCTTTCCTCGGGCACTCGCGCCTTGCCGATCCAATTAACCTGCGTGCCGCCGTTCTTCGCCCACGTGATCGTGGCGGGATACGTGTCCTTCCCGGCCAAGTCGCAAAAAACTCCGAGCGTTAACGCACGGGTCCGAAGGCTGCCCGCGGGCGCATCGCCGCTTTGGCCGAGTGTGATTCCCGAGGACGTGTAGTTGTCGTCGCCAAGCACATCCAGCAACAGGCCGATTCCGTTTGCATTGCCTCCACCCAAGCTGAGGTTGGGAGCGACGTAGGTGTCGTTGCCGGACAGATCGAGCAGGTACCCCGCGCCGAAGTCGTGGCCGGCGCCTTGAGCCATGTTCATGGTCGCGGTGTAATGGTCGTCGCCCGCATCGTCCTGCAAGAATCCAATTGCAAAGTGCGCCGACGCGCCTTGTGCGTACCAGCCCGCGTTGTACGTATCCCGCCCGGCTTTATCCCGCAGGATCCCGATGCCTTCCCAGTAACCCACGCCTTGTGCGAACACCGCGCCGCTGTACTTGTCGTCTCCACCGAGATCTAGGAGCACGCCGATCCCTCCCGCAAGGGTGTGGGCATCGATGTAATCGCGCCGCGTGCCGTTGCCGGCCCCCTGCGACATGCTGTTGTTGTGCTTATCACTTTGCGCGGAAGGAAAGTCGATGACCGTGTCGTTGGAAACGTACGTGTCATTTCCAGCTCGATCGATCAACGCGCCAAAGCCCGCGGTCTGGCCCACCGCCTCCACCTGCGTGAATCCCGAGTAGGTGTCGTTGCCCTCGATATCTTCTAAGATGCCCGCGCCGAACATGCCGAAGCCAATCGAATCCGCGTAGCCGTCGTACGTGTCGTTTCCAGACATGTCTTCCAGAACGGCTACGCCCAGCCGGCCCGAAGCAAGGCCGCAACGATGCGATCGATAGAGATCGTCTCCGCGAAGATCGAAGAGGAACGAGTAACCCATGAACGCCCCGCCCGGGCCGGTTTGCACCCCTGGATTCTTTCGCTCTTTGAATGACGCGACGTCCTGTCCTGCGAGAGCGGGATCGCTCAGGTACTTGTCGTTGCCACTTGTATCTATAGCGATGCTCGTCCAGGAATCCTGTCCATTGGCCGAGGGCGCATTGATGTATGTGTCGTCGCCTCCCGTGTCGATGATGAGGGCATAAGGTTCAGAATCGCGGTAAGTCGAGCTCGCGCCCCCTGAAAGTGAAACTAGACCATAAATGGTGTGGGCCGTGAATTGATAATCCAGATTTGGCGGGACGTCCGCAATCATCTTCGACGCATCTTGGACGGCGAGTGCAATGTCGTGTGCGCCCGCCATCAGGTAACGCGTGTCTGCACGGTGAAAGATCGCGAGAGCCTTCGCGAAATCTGCTGACGTCGAGTCGTCCTTCAACCCGTTGGCGACTTCGATCTGGAGCTCATTCGGCGGCTTGGGATTTGAAATGCTGGCGCCCATAGCCGAGTCGAAGAACAACTCGTATGGCCCTCGCGCCTGCTCGATCGCGCGAAGAATCAAGATCGCCGCCTGCTTGACCTCACGAGGGACTTCGGGGTGATCGGAAGGATTCTCCCGATGGTCGCCGGACTTGGCCGACCTGGTTATCGAGTAGAAAGCCATGTTCACGTTCGCTTCGGGACCTAAGCGGAATTTCGCCAACGGATCGCCGATGAGTGTTCGTCTTGAGCCCGTGCCCACATATCGCGTTCCAATGTTCAAGATCTCGTTGGGCTTTCCGGCCTGCGCCTCGAGGTCACGTGTAAACACATCGAAGAAAAACGGAGCTTTCCAAGGATCGCGGCTTGCCGCCGTGTAAAGCGGTGTGGTGAACTCGCCGGAACGAAACAGAGCGAACATGTTCTCGTCAAACCGAGCGGTCGCGGTTGAAAGGCCGGCTGCGCTCAGGGCTGGCGCGATCTGGTCCTCGACAGCCATACTCCCCTGCGCCTTCAAAGCAAACAGCATGCAAGCTAAACCGCTAACGATCATTGGGCTACTCCTGGCGTTGGTGGGTCTCACTATGGCGCAGACTCCAGAGCCTCCGCCACCACCCGAGCCCATCTCTTTCGCTGAGATGCGACCGCTCTACGTATGGGCTGACAGCGAAGAATTCGTAACGACTTTTCCGAGCTCCGTCACCACGGAGTACACGCAGAACAACGACGTCCCGATCCATATCCTGCTGCCGAAAGGCAAGACGGGGCCCTTCCCAGTGGTTGTGATCCTTCACTATTGGGGCGCCTTGAATCGCAATGTGGAAAGGGCGTTGAGCTTCGAGCTCAATCGCCGCGGGATCGCCGCCGTGTTAATGACATTGCCTTACCATCTCGAGCGAACGCCTCCTGGCTCTCGATCGGGCGAGCTTGCCATCCAGGCAGACACCGAAAAGCTTAAGTTGACTCTGCTGCAGTCGCTCCAGGACACTCGTCGAGCGGTAGATTTCGTGGTGAGCCGCCCTGAATTCGACTCGAGCAAGATTGGCGTCACGGGTCTAAGCTTGGGTTCCATCGTGGCGGCACTGGCCTACGGAGTAGACCGTCGCTTGACTCGCGCGGCGCTTGTGTTAGGCGGCGTGGATATCGCGCATGTGCTTTGGTACAGCTCGCGTGTCGTGCCTCAACGGGAAGAGCTCAGACGCAAGGGATTCACCGAAGAAAAGCTTCGGCAAGCGCTGGCGCCCTTGGAGCCTCGCGGATTCTTAGAGGCGCGGCCAGACACGGAGGCGCTGATCGTGGCCGCGCGGTACGACACGGTCATCCCCTCGAGGTCGTATCGGGAGCTGATCGCAGCGATCAAAACGCCTCACGTGTCTTGGTTGGAGACCGGCCACTTCGGTGGAGCCTTCGTTCAGAAACGGCTCCTGAGCCAAACGGCGGAGTACTTTCAAAGTTCCTTCGCGGGGACGCCCTTCAAGGCTAGGGAAAACCTCGGCGCGCCGACTATCCGGCTCGGAGTGCAGTACAACTTCAATACAGGCATGGACATCGGCTTTGGCGCAGATATCTGGTCGGCGGGCAGGGAGCGCGAATACTCCGCGACGGCTCTCCTGACCCCCCGTGGTCTCAGGCTTTTTCTTGGCCGAAGGGTCGGAAGGCAGCTATCGGCAGGGTTCTTGATAGAACCGAAAAGAGTGAATGTGGGACTCCTATGGAGCACGGTACTGTAGCTACTTCGGAAGCTAGAACGGCAGCGCTCAACTTGGCGCATACCTACCTGGAACTGGGTCGCGCGACCGGCGGAGCCGAAGTGTGGCAGGAGGTTGGCTTTCAGGCGTGTAAGGGGCCCATGGAACATCCGATCTGCAACTTTGCCGTAGATCTCAAGGTCGACCCTGGCGTGGCTGCGCGGTTGCGGGAGATCGCGCTGGAGCGTCGGTGCTTCAGCGTATACGGCATCTTCCCGGATTCGGATGAAGAAGAGCATGTCCTCGAGAGCCACGGGTTCGCGCTCTCACACAAGTTGCAATTGATGGTGTGTGACGAAGCCGCGGCGGAGGCCACGCCTATTGTGGAAGCGGTGACACCTCTCGAGAAAAGAAAACTCGCCACCTTCATGGTGGACCAGTTCTTTCACCGCCAGCCCACAGGCTTCCGGCGCAAGATCACGGAGGCGACAGCTTCCTCCGAATCCCTCAGACTTTTTAGAGCCGATTGGAGCGGCAAGACGGCCGGCGCGGTCATGGTTTCAGAACATGCCGGCGTGCTAGGCATCTATAACTTGTGTGTCGCTCCGCAATTCCGCAGTCGCGGGTGGGGATCGGCAATCGTCAGATCAGTAATAGAGATCGCGAGAGCAAAGGGTTGCGGTGTTACGCTGCAGTGCGCACCGGTCCTTGCGTCATGGTACGGATCACTAGGTTTTAAGGAGGTAGGGTCAGTCTCAGTCTTCGGCTTGTTCCGATTCAAAGAGATTGATATAATGGGCCTAAGGTCGTGAAGGGGAGTCACCGAGCGTTCACGTTGCTGGAGCTTCTGGTAGTGCTAGCCATCATTGTGGTGGTTTCAAGCACGCTTCTTCCTGTCTTCTACTCAGCTCGCCAGGCAGCCCGTGCGACCGTCTGCTTGAGCAACTTCGGCCAGGTCTACAACGCTACGCAGCTTTATCTCTCCGACTACGACGACACCTATATGCCGGTGAACCACCAGCCGGCGACCGAACCGAACTCGAGCAACGACCGAACTTGGGTGCAGCTCATCCTCCCTTACATCAATAACTTCGGCATCTTCCGCTGCCCTGCGGACGACAACGACCGGCCCCGACGAGAAGCCAGCTTCGACTCCGACCTCGTGCCAGGCGACACTTACTCCCAGTACTACACCGCCTCTCTTCGCACAAACGTTGGCTTCAACTTCGTCTACTTCTCACCGATTTACGAGTTCGACGATCGATGGGATTCCCGCCCTAGGACCAGCACTGAGGTATCGAACCCCAGCCAGACCTACCTCTTCATCGACTCTGTTTGGGCTCTGAAAGAGGATGGGACGCCGACAGGTGGCGGAAGCTGGCTCGTCGTGCCGCCCTGCCGATACGACCTGAATGAAGTGGACACGTTCATAACGGACACGCAGGTGAACACAGTCTTCACAAACGATGCGACGGGATGGGATGTCGGCCAGATCGCTTCGCCTCTCCAATACGGCGGCACCTGGCCTTGGCACCGTGGCCGCATGACTCCCGTTTCGGCTACCGGATCGGCCCGGTCTCTGACTTCTAGCCAGATCTCAGACGGCTGTGACCTTAAGCCGAGTTGGCAAGGGCACATCGACAAGCCCGACCGCTACCAGTGGGATCTTAAGTAAGCCGCCCCGCCATGCTCCCGCGGTTTCCGACGTCATAATGCGGGTCATGCCCGGTTCCCCCAAGGTCAAAATAGTGACCCTCGGCTGCGCCAAGAATGAGGTCGACAGCGAAGAGATTGCGGGCGTTCTGGCGACTTCCGGTTACGCCGTCGATGGTGGGGCTAAAAGAACCGACGTCACCGTTATCAACACCTGCGGATTCTTGGAGGCGGCCAAAGAAGAATCGCTCAAGGCGATTCGGGAAGCCATCAAAGACAAAGAGGCGGGCCGAACCGGAAAGGTGATAGTCGCAGGATGTCTGGCTCAGCGCATGGGCGCGGAGCTGATCAAGCTCGCTCCCGGAGCGGATGCGTACGTTGGCGTCGGCCAGATGGGACGCTTTGCCGACATCGTCCGCGAGACGCTTGGATCCCGAGAGCAGCGGCTGGATGTCTCACCTCCGCATCATCGTTGGGCGGACGTTCCGACGAGAGCGCGATCGGGACGGCCCTGGTCCGCATATCTCAAGATCAGTGAGGGCTGCGACCACAAGTGCACGTTCTGCACGATCCCAAGTTTTAGAGGCGGACATCAAAGCAAGCCGCTAGAGCGGGTCTTGGCCGAGGCGAATCACTTGGCCAGGACGGGCGCTCGCGAGATCAATCTCATCGCCCAAGATGTAACTCAGTACGGCTACGACTTATACAAAGAATTCACTTTGCCGAAACTGCTTCGTGAGTTGAACGGCGTCGATGGGATCGATTGGATCAGGCTTCTCTACTTCTATCCAAACCGCCTTACCGATGAAGTGATCGAGGCGATGGCGACTTTGCCGAAGGTGTTGCCGTACGTGGACATTCCGCTCCAGCACGTCCACCCCGATACGCTCCGCCGAATGAAGAGACCATGGGACGGCGAGCGCTACCTGCGCCTCTTTGAGAAAGTGCGCGCGGCGATGCCCGAGGTTGCAATCCGAACGACGTTCATCGTTGGCTTTCCCGGCGAGACGGACGAAGAGTTTTCTGCGCTCATGTCTTTTGTGGAAGAAGCGAAGCTGGACCGCGTGGGGGCGTTTGTGTATAGCCGCGAGCCAGGGACGCCAAGCTATGATTTGCCGGATCAGGTGCCGTTCCGGCTTAAGCGTGCTCGCTACGACCACCTTATGACCCTGCAGCAGCGGGTTTCCTTGGCGGTCAACGAGAGTTGGATCGGCCGCGAAGTTCCGGTTCTGGTCGAGGATGTGGTGAAAGGCTGGCGTGTTGGCCGGTCGCACAGGGATGCTCCGGAGATCGATGGATTAGTGTTCGTCGAGGGCGCGGGACCTGTCGGGGAGATCGTTCGGGTGCAGGTGACTGGCGCCGAGGAATACGACCTATTTGGCGTTGAGGCCGGCGTCGAGGCCAAGCCTAGCCGGAAGCTCAAGCAACTCCGCATGGCCGCTCCGGTAGCCCCAAAATAGCCTCATATTCCAATAAGACCTACAAATATGGGCCTCGCATATTCAGCGCGGTTGTCGAGGTATTTTGCCTCGCCATCCGTTCCATCGTTGCGGCAAGCTCGAGGTGGTCCTGGAGACTTTGGCTAAACGTGAACGATCCGCGCCTCGTTTCAACACGACAGGTCCATCCGTCTTCGCCCCGGTCGCTAACGACAACCCATACAATTTCATGGAACGGCACTCGCATTTTGGTGCGACCCAGCCAATCGCTTGTCACGACATGGCCGTCAGCCAAGATGATCCGCATGTTGACGGCAACCAGTGTCAAGAGCACCGCTATGCACAGGAATACAAAGCTGAAAGCCACGCTTCCTAGACTTGCCGTCCCTTCCGAGATCGGTATGTAGAGCTCCAATCCTGCACCGACGAAAAAGACGCCGGTCACTATGAGAATCTGATGCGACGCGTTCCGATACACGCGGTTGACCACCAACTCGGGCTTGCCCGCCTTGTGCATGCTCATTGTTCTAAACGGTTCGTGTCGTCCCTTAGCTCCCGGGCTCGCGCAATTCAGCATTCCGCCGGGATGAGATATGCGTCAAAGTAGCCGTTCCTATCGAGAATTCCGAGAATTTGCGTCGCGATTAGTCCTTGCCGCTTCATCAAGAGTCCGGGCCAGTTCCTTGTAGTCCTGCAGGAAATGAGTGAATCGAAACGCGCCTCTACGAGTCTCAATGCGACAGATCCACCCATCTCCCTGTGTGTCGTTCACATTCACCCACACAATTTCCGAGAGGGGCACGCGGAGGCGTTCTCGGCCCAAGAAGTCCGTAGATACAACTTGCCCATCCTCGATTCGGATGTGCTGATTACGAGCAACCAAGATCAGCCATGCGGTCACGACCAATACAAGGACCCCGGGCCATGACCACACCCATGAGGGCAGACTCGTTTCCCCAAAGCCCACGGACGAACTAGTGAACGACAAGTAGATCCAGACGGCAGCGAAGATCAAAGCAAAGACTATTGAGAAGTACGCCATTGAGGAAGAGTTCCGGTACGTCTTGTTCGGAACTTGCCTTTCATGCAGGTCTGAGCTAGTCATCTACCCAGACCAAGTCTATCCCGCATAATTGAACTAGATGAGCCTGGTCGGCCGAGTTGGACGCAAGCGGTTTCGCGCCCGCATGGTGTTGATTATCATCTACAGCCTTCTTGGCTTAGGCGCCGTCACCACGCTGTACCCATTCATGCTCATGGCGAGCACGGGCTTCAAAGGGCCGACGGATCAGAACGATAACAAGCTGATTCCCACTTACTTCCAAAAGGTGGACGGCTTGGACAAAGGAAAGCCCGACGACAAGGCTCTGCTCGGCAAGTACCTCGCGGACAAGTACGCGGGCGACGCGTCGATGATCACCTCCACTCGTACGGGCCCTGCTGCGAGTCAGGAAAATATTCAGAAGTACGAAGCATTTCTGAAGCAGCTCCCCGTGGATTACTGGGCGGCCGGATTCAAGATCGGCCCGAGCCAGATCACGAGCCGACTGATCAAACGCTATCGGGACTGGTTGCAGCAGAAATACGGCACGATCGACGCGGTCAACCGCGCCTACATCGATGAAAACGTTGGGTTCCAGACGCTGATCCCACCCGCGGAGCTGTTAGAGAAACCCAACTGGAAACAGCCCAACACGCTCAAGTACAGGGAGTGGCGCCAGTTCAAACAGACGCTCCCCGCGGAGTTCCGCATACCCATTCGGGAGACGAGACTCTTCCAAGAATTTCTGAGGTCGAAGTTCCAGAACCAGTTCGACCAGGTGCCGAAGGAGCTGGCGGGCGCCGCGACCGCTTTCGAGCAGATACAGTTTCCTTTCAGCTCTAAGTCACGTGCTGTCAAGGATCTGCTTGTGGAGTTCACCACCAAGGCACTCCCCGCGCGCTACCGCATGGGGGCGGCAGAGGAACGCTGGCGCGGGTTCCTGGGGCTGCCGCCGAGGATCTCCCGATGGAACGTGGACGACATGCCGATCGCCTCTAATGCCGATGGACCGAATAAAGCGGCTGGTGAGAGTTCCGGGGACTTGTCGGTCCCTCCATTGCGCGTACCCAAGGGCACAGCCAGTGGCGTTCCGCATGCGGTTCCTTTGACACCCGTTGTGATTCCACCTCGCCAAGCGACCCCACCCATGCCCATCGAGGCCTACGAGCGCAACCTCGTTCGTGCTCGCGCACCACGGATCCGGTCGGAGTTTGCCTCGCGAAACTTCGCCTACGTGTTTCAATACATCGCACTCAACGGCCGGGCGCTCTGGAATACGGCGATCTTTTGTTTGCTCGCGATCCTGACGCAGCTCACGGTCAACCCCCTCGCCGCCTACGCCCTCTCTCGATATCCCATCCGGGCGTCGGGCAAGATCTTGATCTTCCTCCTCGCTACGATGGCGTTTCCTGCAGAAGTCGCGATGATCCCAGGGTTCCTCTTGTTGAAGCAGCTCCATCTGCTGAACACGTTCGCTGCGTTGGTGCTCCCCACTGCCGCCAGCGGCTACATGATCTTCCTCCTGAAGGGCTTCTTCGATTCGCTTCCACAGGAGCTGTTCGAGGCCGGCCAGATCGACGGCGCGAAGGAGATCACGATGATGACCAAGATCGCCTTGCCGCTCAGCCGGCCCGTGCTTGGATATCTGGCGCTGCTGGCGTTCATGGGCGCGTATGGCGCGTTCCTTTATGCGTTCCTAGTCGTGCAGGACCAGAAGATGTGGACGCTCATGGTCTGGATCTATCAGCTCCAGAACACCGCGCCCAAGGCGGTGATCATGGCCGCGCTGACCATCGCTGCAATTCCGACGCTGCTCGTCTTCCTCCTCGCGCAACGCACGATCATGCGCGGCATCGTTTTGCCGAGCGAGCGGTAGCTCTAATAGCCCACGCTTCGCCAGGCTCGAGGACCCCAACTAGGATTGGATCTCGCCCCAACTACGTACGTCTTGGTCCCGCTGATTGACCCGTGTGAGTCTGCGAAAAAGTCTCGAAGATCCTGCGAGCCCTCAACATACGTTTCGTCCATATCTCGCGTGCGCCGCCAGCTCACGGCGGTGAGTCCGGAGTCCTTGAGGAACGTCAGCTTGTATGGCTCGGGGTGAAACAGCTTCCACCAAGGCTTGGTCAGCGACGCGTACAGCTTGCCCTTTGGCGCATGCTCGATCTGGAGCGACCCTGGCTTCAAATCTAGAGCAGCCTCCACTTCTGGCGGACTCATCCCTGGCGTCACCCTGACCATCACGAAATCCGGTTCCCAACGATTCTCTTCCTCGAAGGATATTTGAGAGAAGACCAGGCCGCTGATTAGGCTGAACATACACACCGTCCTAAGCCCCTCCTTGTAGAGATGGAAGGGACGAAGGAAGAATGGTCTCTTAGGGCGCAGCCAAGACGGAGGCACGTCCAGTGCAACCGCGCTATTGCGGTGGCAAGTTCCTTACTCAAGCTGCGCCAGCGCGCGAAGGAGCTCTAGCGGTTGGTTCTCACCTAAGGCCCCTATAAGAAGGCTGAGTGCTGTCTCGCAGCACTGCCGCAATCAATAGCTGGCTCGGCGCCAAGAACGTGGTGGTGGGAATGAGTTTGCAATTGCGGTACCGCACACAGCATCTGTGCCGCCAACGACGTATATCTCGCGCGGAGCGGGTTGCCCAGGGCTTGCATCCGTGTGTGCCATGGCGCAATGCTCCGCCGTGGTGGAATCCACGTTCCAAATGTACGTCGGGGGTGGGGCCTCATCCTCAGATCGTTCCCAACTTACAATGGTGAGGCCTTGGCCGTCCATGAAGGTCATATCGTAGGGCGCGGGCGGCGCCCACGGCCTCCACCATGGCGTCCGCAGCGTTGCAAAGCTCCGGCCCCGGTTGTCCCGAGTCACGCTAAAGGTACCGGGCGATAACCCAAGTGCTTCTTCAGCCTGCGTGAGTGTCATTCCAGGGCTGACTCGGACGAGAACGAAATCAGGTTCTGTCTCCTCGTCCTGGCCGTAGGTAGGCTGCGAGAGTACAAGTCCTCCCACAAGCACAAACATGGCAGCCGCGGGTACCCACCGATTGCAAGGCCGAAGGAAAAAGGGCTTCTTGGGGCGGAGCCACGTGATCGGCATGTTCCAAGCAACCGCAGCCGTGCTGCCGGCGGTTCCTAGCCGAGCTGCTCGCTCAGTGCCCGAAGCAGCTCGAGAGCTTGCTTCTTGCTGAGCGCCTCGTTGTTGATCTCGCAACGAGCGCTGAGGAGACAGCCAGGACAGCCTTCCTCGCAAGGGCAGGTCTGAAGAAGCTGGGTGGCAGCGGTGACCCAAGGCCCCACGGAGTCGTACAGCTTCTCGGCCAGGCCCACGCCGCCCGGTGTGCGATCCATCACGAAGACGGCCGGAGAGAAGGTGTCTGGGAACATCGCGTACCACGCGCTGCCTAGGTCGCCCCGGTCCGCGCCGCAGATCAACGGGGCGAGAGCAAGGAGAGCATGCTCAACGCCGTGCACGCCGCCGATGCCCTGCTCAGGATCGCGCGACATAGGCAAGTCGAAGCGGACCGCCAATGTTTCATAAGTGGAAGGCGGAAGATCCAGCGGCTCGAGGGCGAGCACGGTGTCTCCGTCCAAGGTCTTCCGTCGATACCCGACCACCGCGTCGGTCACGCTGATGGAAACGAGCGTGGCCTTTCCTTTGCCCATTTCTCGTCCATCCAACGTCACCTTGGGATCGACGACCGACTGCACGATGGCCTGCGTGTAATAGTCGACCTCTTTCGCAACCACGTGCGCCTCGCCCGCGTCGAGGTCGAGCTTCTGGACCAGGAAGCTGGCGCCGCGATGGAGATACACCGCGCCCTCGTGTGCCGACTGCATGGCCCGCCAGCGCTCCATGGTCCCTAGGGCCTGACCCTCAACGTAAAGCGTGACGAGATCCCCACCGGCGCCGCGAATGTTCACGCCGGGCGCGGGCGGTTCGTGCGATGGGTAGTAGAAGAGACCGCCGGAGAATTTCAGCTCGCCGGCTCGATCCATGCCCTCGGCGATCTCCAATGCCTTCGCTGAAAAGTTCTCCAACTCTGTAGGCGCGAGTGGTCGCTCGTGGGCCGCGCATCGAAGCTGCTGAGTGAGGATCTGCTGGTTGTCGGGATTCACCGATGCGCGCTCGTTGCGGCCATCCAAGACGAGGCCCGGCTCGCGGATCAGGAACTGCTCAAGCGGGTCGTCGTGCGCGACCATGATCGCGAGGCCGTCGCGGCTGCCGCGTCCTGCGCGCCCCGCCTGCTGCCAAAAGCTCGCGATCGTTCCCGGGTAGCCGTTCATGACGACGGCGTCGAGGGTGCCGACATCCACGCCCAACTCCATTGCGTTCGTTGCGGAGAGTGCTAAGAGGTCGCCTTTGAACAAGGCTTTCTCGATCTGCCGTCGTTCCTTGGGCGTGTAGCCCGCGCGGTAGCTCTCGATAGAGGAGGCAGCGATCTTGCCGCCCTTTTCCGCCCGACGCCGGGCGTAGCGCAGCACCAGCTCGGCGGAGATGCGAGCGCGATTGAAACCAAGCACCCGCTGCCCGCATTCGGCAAGGCCGACCATCAGCTCGGAGCTGACGATGTTGCTCGACAACCTTTGTCCTTCTCCCATCTCCGGCGGATTCCAGAACACGAAGGTCCGTTTGCCGCGGGGGGAGCCATCTTCTTCAATGAGCTCGGCTTTGCGGCCAGTCAGCTTTGAGAACAGCTCTTCCGGGTTTCCAATGGTCGCGCTGCACGCGATGATCTGCGGCTTTGACTTGTACCACTCGGCAAGACGGAGCAACCGCCGAAGCACGCCGCACACATGGGACCCAAAAACCCCGCGATAGACATGCATCTCGTCGACCACGATCAGCCGAAGAGATCGAAAGAACTTGCCCCAAAGCTCGTGGCCGGGGAGGATGCCCACATGCAGCATGTCCGGATTAGTCAAGATCACATGGGCCAAGCGACGCATGCTTCCCCGTTGGTTAGGGGGCGTATCGCCATCGTATGTCCCGGCCCGGATTCCCTCTGGCAATAGCGCCTCCAGCTTCCCGAGCTGGTCTTGCGCCAGGGCCTTTGTCGGGAACAGGTAGAGCATGCGCGCCGCCGGCTCACGGATCGCGTGGTGCAGCGCCGGCAAGTTGTAGCAAAGCGTCTTGCCGCTGTTGGTGCCGGTGACTACGACGACGTCCTTGCCTTCTTGCGCTGCATCGAACGCATCGGCTTGATGGGAGAACAACCGGTCAACTCCCGATGCCGCTAAACGCGCCGTGATGCCCTCATCAAGCTTGTGCCGCGGCTCCTTGTATTGAGCGGCACGCGGGGGGAGCTCGCGCGTGTGGACGATCTGGGACGCCGCGACGTCGTCAAGTCTTAGCGCTTCCGCAAGAAGAGCGGGCTCAATCACTCTGATTCTCTACTCCATCCAGAGCAGAGTCGGTCGGTTCAATGATGGTTTGCCGTCGGCCCTGAGTTGCCTTGACCGCGAACACGCTGATCATGAAGAGGATGACCATGGGAATCGCCATCATGAGCATGGAAAAGGCGTCGTTGCTGGGCGTAAGAATTGCCGCGCCCACAAAGATCACGACGGAGGCATGCCGCCAATACTTCACAAGTGTCTGCGCGCTCAGCAAATTCATCGCCCCGAGCGCGAACACGATTAAGGGCAGTTGGAAGCCCACTCCGAACGCCAGCATCATCTTCAAGCAGAACGAGATGATCACGCCCGGATCCTGGATGAGCATGGTGTTCGGAAAGTCGGCAAGGTACGAAGCGAACCATCTCACCGCCGGGCCGAGGATGATGCAGCAGAATCCCACGCCCATGGCAAAAAGCAACACGCTGAACGGGGCCACCCGCTCGATGGGCTTTCTCTCATTAGCCTTCAGTCCGGGCCGAATGAAGCCCCACACCTGCAACACGATCAACGGCAGAGCGAGGATGAGGCCGATCAAGAACGACAGCTTGATCTTGAGCATGAACGCATCGGGCGCGTTACGAAACGCCCAAGCCAGGTTGATGCCCTTTGGGAGGCTGGCCTCGATGTTGACGGTGACCAGATCGTTCAGAAGCTTATAGAGGAATGGCTCGAGATACCAGCCGATAATCCATCCGGCCGCCAGAAAGAGCAGGCTTCGTACAATGCGGGTGCGCAGCTCCTCGAGGTGCTCGACCAGGGTCGCGCGAAACTCGTTGGGATCGTCAGGCAACTGAAACCGGCCCCGCTTTTTTTCCGGCTGTGGAGCCTCAGACGGAGGCTCCCTTGGCTCAGCGGATTCTGCTTGCACCAGCTTCAGCAAACGACTTCCTTACTGCTCGAGGATGAAGATCTGTTGGATCGAAAGTCGCACGAGAGCTCCGCTCTTGGCAGGCTGGTTCACAGTCCGCGTGCCGGTGATGCGGCCCGGCTGCCCACCTTGAGCGTTTCGGCCCTGGCCGCCTCGTCCGGTCTTCCCGCCGAACTGTCTCATAGGCGTGGCGAACTCGGGCATCACGAAATCGATCCCTCCACCGCCGCCTCCCTTGCCGCCACGACCAACGCCGGGGCGACCGGGATTCGGATCGCCGCCCGAGTTTCCGAGCTTGCCCCCGCCGCCACCCGCGCGACCTCCTTGGGCTCCCGCGGGAGCTTCGGTGTCGGTGTCGAAGCTGATGTTGCGAACGACCTTGATGACCATGCCCTTGTCGAGAGCAAACCACAGCGTCTCATCCATCGACGCGCGATTGACGCTCATCTGACCGCCGGCCGGCTTGGAGCCGACCGCCAGCGTGTGATGGAGCTTTGCGCAGGGATGTCCCATCTCCCACTCTAGCGATTGGAACTCGCCGCGGGCGGGATAGCTCTCAACGAGCGAGTTCGAGTTGGTGCCGGCTTGCAGGTCAAGCTTCGGCATCTGGAATCTTGAAGCCCAGATATCGCCTGGGCGGACGCGCTTCACCGGAAGCGTGGGCAGCGGGTAGTCGGCCAGCAGACTGACGCCGCCCTGGCTGCCAACGCCCTCGAACGGCACAAACGCTGGGATCGATCCAAAAACTTCCATGCCCGTGTTGGTCAGGCGCATGTAGATGGCGTGCATCTGCGTGTCCCAGAACAACTGCGGCGCCGATGCGCCGGTGACCGTGAACATCGCGTACTTCTTGTTCTTGAGAGGCTGCGGCTGCATACGGATCAAGCCGTCTCCGTTGCCGTAGGCGTTGTCGACGGCATAGAGCATCCGGATCTTCTCGTAATCGAGGGGGAGCTCGGCCGCTTTTCCGCCAAGTTGTGCCTGGCTCTTTGTCAACGTGCTGACCGACACCCTCTGGAGGAGGTTGTAAACGTATTGCTCGTTGCTGCGGAATTTGTATCGAAGCTGCAGGCCCTCGGCCGGGATCGGGATGTTCGCCTTGTTCTGAACGGTGACGTTGATGGACGAGCGGTCGACGATGCGGGGCTCGTCGCTATAGTCCACGTAAAGAACGGCCTCGAGGGTGTGCTTGCCATCGGCGATGTCCTTCGCCTTGGTATTCAGCATGTACTCGTAGTAGCGGCCCTGCAGGTTGGGCACGACCGCTTCCATGAACTTGCCGTCCAGGAAGAAGCCCACATAGCCGGTTTTGGGCACGCTGTTCTTGGGGATGAGGACCCGTACGGTTTCCCGGATCTTGGCGCCTTCGACAGGCCGGACGATCGTGAAGGGCGCCTGGCTCATAGCCATGGTCGCCACGGTCACGAAGAAAAAGGAAAGCAAGCACCGCTTCATTTCGCGCGAAAACCCCTTGGGCCGGACTCTGGCCCGTTACACCCATTATGACGCTGCTCGGCGGGGTAGCGTCACGGCGAGTTTGAACCCGGACTCCATGGATCGGCGGCAGGCGATAGGCGACAGGCGGCCGGGAACGGCAGGTCACAGGTGACTGGCGGCTGGAGACTGGGGAACGAAGCTAGTGCATTTGGCTTGTCTCCACGTTGCTCAAGGCCGAGCCGTTCCCCCTTCTGCCGCAGGTACATCGGCACAAGGGGAACGGGGAGCGCGGCGTCATAATCTGTAAGTGATCTCCCCGCCCGATTTGGCCGCCCTCAACCCTGAGCAAAGGGAGGCGGTGGAGTGGCCCGGCGGGCCTATGCTGATCTTCGCGGGGGCCGGCTCGGGCAAGACGCGGGTCATCACCCATCGCATCGCGCGGATCATCGCCCAAGGCGTGCCACCGGCGCGGGTCTTCGCCGTTACCTTCACAAACAAAGCGGCCCGCGAGATGAAGGAAAGGGTCGTCAACCTGGTCGGGGAGCGCGCCAAGGACATGTGGATCGGCACGTTCCACTCTTTAAGCGCAAAGATGCTGCGCATCGACGGCAAGGCGATCGGCCTCGATCCGCGCTTCGTGATCTACGACGACAGCGATCAACTTTCGTTGATCAGGGAGATCTTCAAGGCAAAGAACATCGACGACAAGAGTATCCGTCCGCAGGCCGTGCTGCACGAGATCTCGTCGGCCAAAGAAAAGCTGCAAACGCCGGAGCAGTACGGGGAACACGCGACCGGGTTCATGGAGCGCATCGCGGCCGACGTCTACAAGAGCTACAACACCCTCCTCCGCAAGGCGAACGCGCTCGACTTTGACGACATCCTCTACTACGCGGTGCGGCTCCTCGAGCAGCGGAGCGACATCCGCGAGAAGTATCAGGAGCGGTTCCTGCACGTGCTCGTGGACGAGTATCAGGACGTCAACTACGCCCAGTACAAGATCGTGCAACTCCTGGCGGAGAAGCATAAGAACGTGGTCGTGGTGGGCGACGACGACCAATCGATCTATGCGTGGCGAGGCGCGGACGTCTCGCTGATCCTGCGATTTGGGTCCGATTATCCGGACGCCAAGATCATCAAGCTGGAGCGGAATTACCGTTCCACGCAGAACATTTTGAGGGCGGCCAACGAGGTCATTAAGCGCAATCGCTCGCGTGCCAGCAAGCAGCTCTGGACCGAGAACGCACAGGGGGCTTCGATCACGTTGACCCAAGCCGGCACGGAACAAGACGAGGCCATGATGGCGGCTGAGTCGATCATGAAGGACGTGCAGCTCCGTCGCCGTAAGTGGTCGGACGTGGCGGTTCTCTATCGCACGAATGCGCAGAGCCGCGTCGTTGAAGAAGCCTTCCTCACCTCGCGCATTCCGCACATTCTCGTCGGCGGCCAGCGGTTCTACGAGCGCAAAGAGATCAAGGACATGCTCGCCTACCTCCGGCTCACCTCGAATCCGTTGGATAACGTGTCGGTGCGGCGAGTTATCAATGTTCCCACGCGAGGCATCGGTGGCGGTGGTCTAGAGAAGGTGGAAGCGGTGGCCGCAGAGCGTGGCACGCCGTTAATGGAAGCCCTGAAAGACCAGGAGCTCCAGTCCAATCTGCCGAAGAAGGCTGCAACAGGTGTACGGGCTTTCCTTGGCGCTTTGCAGGAAGCGGCAGAGCTATCCGAGCAGGGATTCGTGACGCCGGTGCTTCGCTCGCTGATGAAGACCTCGGGCTATCTTGACGCGCTACGTCAGGAGAACTCGCAGGATGCGATCAGCCGCCTGGAAAACCTTCAAGAGCTTCTAAACGTGACGGCCGAGTACGACGCCACGTCAGACGAACCCTCCCTTGCAGGTTTCTTGGAAAGCGTCTCTCTGGTGGCGGACGTGGACAGCCTTACGGAGGGTGGCGAGGCCGTTACGCTCATGACGCTGCACTCCGCCAAGGGCCTCGAGTTTCCCGTGGTTTACATGCTCGGTTTGGAGGAAGGCGTTTTTCCGCACTCGCGCTCGATGGCGAGCGATAGCGAGATCGAGGAAGAGCGCCGCCTTTGCTACGTTGGAATGACACGCGCCATGGAAGAGCTGCACCTGATGCACGCCCACCGGCGTTCGCTTTACGGCCAGCCGAATTTCAACCGCCGCTCACGCTTCCTCGACGATCTTCCAGAAGACCTGCTGGACACTTTGTCGCCGCACGGCTATCAGCCGACCGCGATGAGACAGGTGCGACAGGAGCGGGATGGCGGCTATACGCAAATGGAGCCTCGTCGCGCGGTTACCACCGAGCGCCGCGGACCGGAGTGGCGTCCTCCATTCCAGGTGGGCGAGAGAGTGCGGCACGGCAAGTTCGGCATCGGCGTGGTCGTGGCGTGCGGTCCGCTCAAGGCCGACGCGGAAGTCACGGTCGCCTTCCCTGGCGTGATCGGGGTCAAGAAGCTCGTGCAGAGCCTGGCGAAGCTTGAGAAAATGTAGCCCGCTGAAGCGTTAAGTGTTGAGCGTTAAGCGTTGAGGCGAAGGCTGACAAGTCGTCTACGCCGCGTTGATGGACTCGAATGCAACCTCGAGCGTCTCGTTGTTCCGCTGCTCTTGTTTAATTGGGCCGACGCCCGGTTCGAACCATGTGATGAGCTCGATCTTTCGTTCGGGCGTCAAGATGGTGAGGGTTGACCTCGTGGTCTTTATGGTTTTTCCGGTGACCGTCATCGGGTCCTGCTCCTGGATGAGCGTCGCCGTCGCTGGCGTCCCCTTTCCGAATGCGCCGATGAGTCCCTTCCAATCGCGACGTGCTTTTTCCTCGCCCGCTACGACAAGCGGGATCGACGGATTGAAAGTCGCGTTAGGCAACTGCTGAGCGACAAGAACGCCGTCCTTCCAAGCGAGCCGGCTCTGCCCCATGGTGCCGCCCAACTCGTAACCCATCACTCCGTCGACAGGCACTTTGCGCAGGACCTTCACTTCCTCGACGCGGCTGGCGAACGTCCCCCGTACCATGTACGACCAGCTCCGGCCGACCGATAGCGGAAACTCCTTACCGCCGCCGCATCCGGCAAGCGCCATTCCGGCCAGCATCATCCACGCGATCCGTCGCATGTCGTAAGAATGACACCTTTGAATCGTGGCTGTCTCGTCATCAGGGTTCCAAGCCGCATGATCCCGGTAAACCCGGGGCAACACCCCTGGCGTAATCTATAGAAGCCGATGGAACCGGTTCAACTCATTCAACCCAAGCTCGTGACTCTAAAAGAGGTCAAGGGCAACCCTAAGGTCCGGAAGCTCATCGATGGGGCTAACGAGGTCATGAAGGCCATGGGTTACACCGAGCACGGGCATCGGCACGTGGGCGTGGTCTCCGGCATTACCGGCTATATCCTTGAGAATCTGGGTTCCCCGGTCCGGGAGATCGAGCTGGGCCAGATCGCGGCCTACATGCACGATATCGGCAACGTGATCAACCGCATCGACCACCCGATGATCGGCGGGTGCATCTCTTTTACGATCCTTAATGAGATGGGCATGGATGCGGCGGAGATCGCCCCGGTCCTGGGCGCAATCGGCAACCACGAGGAGCTGGCAGGCGTGCCGGTCAGCACGATGTCTGCCGCCCTAATCATCGCCGACAAGAGCGACGTGCATTTCAGCCGCGTGCAGAATCCGATCATGGAGAGCTTCGACATCCATGACCGCGTCAACTATGCGGTTCAGAAGAGCCGGGTCGAGATGGTGCAGGATGCAAAGACTATAGAGTTGACTCTCGAGATCGACACCACGCAGGCAACCGTCATGGAGTACTTCGAGATATTCCTCAGCCGCATGATCATGTGCCGCCGCGCCGCCGACACCCTCGGCTACCGGTTTGCGCTGAGCGTGAACGGCGTCCACATGGAATAGCGTTGAGTGTTGACGTTAAGCGGGACGGCCAGAGCCGTAACCGACACATACGGACACGGCGTCTGAAGAGGACATAGAATGAGCGTGATGCTGCCCCGCTTTCCTGTCGCTTTCCTGGTTGTTCTCGCATTCGTGTCAGCTGGTGTGGGCTGCGCAAGGGCCAAGCCCAAGGAGAAGCCGGTTCCCATGGAAGCATCCGATCTCGAGAAGATCAGGACCTCCCAGTACGCCTTCTCGCCGCGCAAGCGCACGAGGGACATGTACGTGCTTGGCCTTCAAGTGGACAACTTAACGGACAAAGAGATCGCGAGCGTAACGATCGAATTCATAAGGCTCTTGAACGACAAGGTGGTCTACCGAAAGGATCTCACCTGGAACAGCTTTACCGACGTCACCAATGGATACGTGGGGTCGCTTGAGCCGAACTCGAGCGTCCAGCCGGAGCAGATCCTCCAGATTCCCGACACGATCCGCGCCAATGCCTATTGGTATGAGCTGAAGTCCGCGACTTACTACAAGAAGGGCGATGACCTTGCCGACTTTGGCCATCTGTTTGCGGCCGTATCGAGCAAGAATAACGCGAAGGTCGAGGCCGCCCTGAAGGAAGATCCGTCCCTGGCCAAGGCTCGGGATCCGGTGTCCGGAATCACGATCCTGGACCAGTGCGCGATCTGCGATAACCTCGAGCTTGCCAAGCTTGTCCACGAGAAAGGCGCGCCTATCGACTACGTTTTGAAGAATGGGAGCACTCCGCTCTTCGTTGCGCTCCTGAACAACTCGTCGCGAATGGCGGAATGGCTGATCGATCAGGGAGTGGATACGACGGGCGTTCGGAATAGCAAGACGGTTCTGCAACTCGCTGCCCAAGTCCCGTCCGCTACGATCACGGAGAAGCTCATCGCCCGCGGGGCAAAGATCGACGCCCCCAACACCTATTGGAACTCACCGCTCGCGATCGCGTCTCGGTGGGGCAACCTCGCGGTGGTCAAGGTGTTGCTCAAGCATCACGCGAACCCCAATGCGCCAGACCGGTTCTATGGGACTCCATTGCACGCGGCGGCGAGCTCGGACAACAC